>JASHSE010000407.1 GCA_030036975.1 Xanthobacteraceae bacterium
AGGAGGCGCTGCAATGGGGCGTGATCGACGCGCTGGTCGAGGAAGGCCGGTTGCGCGAAGGCGCGCTCGGCTTCGCGCGGCAGGTGATCGACAGCCGGATGCCGTTGCGCAAGATCCGCGATCTCAACGACAAGGTCGAAGCGGCGCGCGGCCGCCCGGAGATTTTCGACAAGGTGCGCCGCGACTACGGCAAGAAATTCCGCGGCTTCGAGGCCTGGCAGTCGGCGCTGCGCGCGGTGCAGGCCGCAGTAGATCTGCCGTTCGAAGACGGCATGAAGCTCGAGCGGCAAGCGTTCCTCGATCTCATTCCGACCGAACAATCGCGCGCCCAGCGCTACGTGTTCTTTGCCGAGCGCAAGGTCTGGAAAATCGCCGACGTGCCGGACGACACGCCGGTGCTGCCGGTCAGGAAGGTGGGCGTCATCGGCGCCGGCACCATGGGCGGCGGTATTTCGATGAATTTTCTCAATGCCGGAATTCCGGTGTCGATCGTGGAAACGGCGCCGGATGCGCTCGAGCGCGGCATCGGCACGATCCGTCGCAACTACGACAATACCGCCAGGCGAGGCCGGTTGACGACGGCCGACGTGGACGCGCGCATGCGGCTGCTCAGTCCTGGCCTCGACATCGAAGCCGTGTCCGATTGCGATCTCGTCATCGAGGCGGTGTATGAGAACATGGACATCAAGAAGGAGGTGTTCCGCAAGCTCGACAAGCTTGCCAAGAACAGCGCCATCCTTGCCTCCAATACCTCTTATCTCAACATCGACGAAATCGCCTCGGTCACCGGCCGGCCGGAAAGCGTGCTCGGCATGCATTTCTTCTCGCCCGCCAACGTCATGCGCCTGCTCGAAGTCGTGCGCGGGGCGAAGACCGCGAAGCCGGTGATCGCCACCGCCATGCAGCTCGCGCGCAAGATCGGCAAGATCGGCGTACTGGTCGGCGTGTGCCACGGCTTTGTCGGCAATCGCATCCTGCATCAGCGCCAGCGCGAGGCGCAAAAGCTCATCCTTGAGGGCGCCATGCCGTGGGACGTCGACCGCGTGATCTACGATTTCGGCCTGCCCATGGGGCCGTTCGCCATGAGCGACCTCGCCGGCCTCGACATCGGCTGGTCGAAAGCAACCAGCACGTCGTCGACCATTCGGGAAATCCTGTGCGAGATGAATCGGCGCGGGCAGAAGACCGGCGCCGGTTTCTACGATTATGACGACGCGCGCAACGCCAAGCCTTCGCCGCTGGTGGAAAAGATCATCCTCGATTTCGCCGCCAAGAACGGCGTCAACCGCCGCGCCATCTCCGACGACGAGATTCTCGAGCGCTGCCTCTTTCCGATGATCAACGAGGGCGCCAAAATCCTCGAAGAAGGCAAGGCGCAGCGCGCATCCGACATCGACGTGGTGTGGATCAATGGCTACGGCTGGCCGGTGTATCGCGGCGGGCCGATGTTCTATGCGGACCTGATCGGGCCGGACAAGGTGCTGGCAACGCTCAAGCGATTCGAGGCCACCATGGGCGCTGAGTTCAAGCCGGCTCCCCTGCTCGAACGGGTCGTTGCGGAAAAGAAGCGTTTACAGGACTTGTAGGCGGGTCGGGGTCTGCGGCTTGGCGCCAGCGGCTTGGCGCTGGCGCCAAGGCAGCACATTCCTGTTCCAATGCGGATCCGGCAAGTCTGCGGCGCCGCGGGCCAGAACCGCTACCGCGAATTATTCGACTGCGGTTTCTGGCGCAGGTTGCCCCAAGGATCGGGGGCGTGCTTGGGCGCAATGCTGTCCAACGCCGCTTTGTACGCTTTTTCGTTGGGCTTCGTCGTGGCCGGCTTCTCCTCGTCCGGGTTCTCCGAATTATTCATCTTGGGCAGAGTCTGCCAGGGGGCCTGCCCGGGGAGCATTGTCTGTGCGTGGGTTGGTATCGTCATTAGTGCAATTGCCGCAGCCGTCATCACAACGATTCTCATCGATGCTCCTCCCTCGCGCTCGGGACGTCGCTACCGGCAACCGGCACCGGTCTCAACCGGTAACGAAAAAGCGCGGGTCCTGGTGGACCCGCGCCTGATTTTAGCACTGCGGCGCCGTCTTACCAAGGCGCGCCGATGGGTTTGGTAGATCAGAACCCTACGCCAACCCCCAGAAATCCGGTTACGATATTTTGCTGCAGGCCGAACGAGCTGCCATAAGTGACCTCGTTGTCGGCTTGCAGCGCTTGATTGATGATATCATACCACTGGAAGCCGGCCTTTATATGCCAGTGGCCGTATTGCACCGGGATCGACGTCAAAGCCCACGTGGCGGTCAGTCCGGTCGTGAACACGCCGAAATTGCTGGTTGAACAATTGGGCGCGTTGATCACGCAGCCGCTGCCCGGGCCGGAGCCGCTATTGCCTTCCCAGAAGGACTTCGGCCCGACGGTGAACCAGGTCGGCGCCGTCAGGGTTACCGGGATTCCCCAGAACTGCTGCAGACTGACCGTCGGCGTCATGCCGACGATGAAATCGCTGGTCTCCGAATTGCAGCTAAAGCACGCCGCCGAGGTCGTCGTACCTAGTTCGCCGGTAAGCCCGGAGGGATAAAGCTCAGCGTACCATGTGACGTAGGGATTGAAAGAGATCGGCCAATGCGTGATCGGTCCGTCAGAGAACGACAGCTTCAGTTCGTTCCAGTACCAAGCCGGCAGAATGAGACAGCCAAACTGAGCGCCCGGGGCAAAGTGGAGCCAGGTACAGTTTGCCGGTTGTACCGCCCCTATCAGGTTGCCAGGGTTCGTTACATTGCCGGAAGCGTTGGTACCAGCGAGGTGGTAAAATGATTCGGTCAACGTCCAGTTCTGTGCAAACCCGACGCTCGTGTTCGCGCTCAAGATATAGTAGAGGCCGCTTCCACCCTGGGTCGTATTGCTGTTGGCCCAGAACGAGTCAGTCGGACCGAGCGTCGAGTTGGAGGCAAAATCCAGTATTCCGAGGCCGCCGACGGTCCAACTGTTGATGAAG
>JASHSE010000408.1 GCA_030036975.1 Xanthobacteraceae bacterium
AGCAGCGGAACGAGCAGCCGGTAATCGATGTCGGTGGCGCGGCGGCGCGCCTCGATGCCGTTGCGCGACGCCACCACGATTTTTGACCAAATGCCCGACACCGCGCCCCGCAACCAATGTCTCCAGACTGGCGAGGCAGTCTTAGCAACCGTCCGGGCGCGAGGCCAGCGCGGCGCGTCATAGCTTGTAAGCTCGCGGAGCATCGGTGTAGCGTTGCGGTCGGCGGAGGGTATCATGACAATGACGCGGAAGGCGGCCACGGCCGCGGGCGCGGCGTTTGCGGGCTGCGTGCTAATCGGTCTCGCGCTGATCGGTCTCGCGCTGACGCCCGCGACGGCAGCGGACGATTACCCGAGCCGCCCGGTGACGATCGTGGTGCCGTTCACGCCTGGCGGTTCGACCGACATATTGGGGCGCTACGAGGCCGGGGTTTTGCAGCGCGCACTGCACGGCAGTTTCGTCGTGGAGGATCGTCCGGGAGCCGGCGGCGAAATCGGCATTGCCTATGCGGCCAAAGCCGCGCCCGACGGCTATACGCTCCTGCATGCGCCGAGCGTCATCACGCTCTTGCCCTATCTGAAGAAACACGTGTCTTACGATTTGGCCAAGGATTTCGAGCCGGTCGGGTTGATCGGCCTGACTCAGTTCGGCCTCGTCGTATCGCCGTCGCTGCCGGTGAAATCGGTCGCCGACCTGATCGCGCTCGCCAAGGCCAAGCCGGACGCGCTGACCTATGCGTCGGCCGGCATCGGCACGCCGCACCAGATTTTCGCCGAGCTGTTCAAGACCATGACCGGCACCTCCATCCGCCACATTCCCTACAAGGGCTCGATCCCGGGGCTGACCGACGTGGCGAGCGGCAACGTTTCGATGGAGTTCACCGACCTCGCGCCCGCGCTGCCGCTGATCCAGTCCGGCAAGCTGAAGCTCATTGCGATGCTCGCCAACACGCGCAGCCCCGACATGCCCGACGTGCCGAGCGTGGCCGAGACAGTGCCGGGCTACGACGCCAAGAGCTGGCAGGGCCTGTTCGCGCGCGCCGGCACGCCGAAGGCGATCATCGACAAGATCAGCGACGCGCTGCGGCCCGATCTGAAGCGGCCAGAGACGGCGGCGCGCTTCAGGGCGATCGGCATCGTGGCGCAATCGGATACGCCGGCGGAATTCCGCGCCTTCATCGCGTCGGAGAGCGTGAAATGGGGCAAGGTGATCCGCGCCGCCGGCATCGAGCCGACCGATTAGGCCTTCACTCCCGCGTCGTCTCGACGTGGAAGTGGTGCAGGACGCGGTGAAACACCGGCGCCAGAACGAAGCCGGTGGCGATGATGATAATAAGCCCGGAAAAGATGGCGTAGGAGCCGGCGAAGATCTTGCCGCCCGTGGTCTTCAATTCGCCGAGCGGGCCCATGCCGGAAAGAATCATCGCGGCGTTGACATAGGCGTCGACCGCGGACATGCCTTCGAAATACGCGTAGCCGGCCATGCCGATCGCCAAGCCCACGAAGGTCAGCAGCAGCCATAACAGAACCGCGAACAGCATGCGGCGCGCGAATTTGCGGCGCGATGCCACCGGATGGCTGCGATGTTCGAAGCGGGTGACGGTCAGGACGTTCGGTGCCATTGCTCATCCTCTGTTCGTAACGCGCGGCTGCCGTGCGCTGCGCCGAGCGCAAAGCGTATTTTCAGGGCGCGGCAATATGCTCTACTATTGCGCCATTCAGGAAGGACCCGCCAATGTCGCAAAAACCGCAAAAACAATACGACCGCAGCGCCGAGGACATCGGCAATGTCGTCGGCATCGGACACGTCAACGTCTGCATCACCGACCAGCACCACGGTACGGATTTCTACGTCACCGGCCTCGGTTATACCCGCGACCCGTTCCTCAACACCGGCTCCGGCAACATGTGGATCAATGTCGGCATGAGCCAGTTCCACCTGCCGATGGGCACGCCCGACGTGCTCCGCGGCGTGGTCGGGCTGGTGGCGCCGGATCGCGAAGCATTGCTTGAGCGGCTCGCCAAGGTGCGCAAGAGCAAAAAGCTCGACGGCACCAAGTTCGACTTCCGCGAAAGCAACGATTGCGTCGAGACCGTCTGCCCGTGGGGCAACCGCATTCATGTCCATACGCCAGACGCCGAGCGCTTCGGCCGCGTCATGCTCGGCATGCCCTATATCCGCTTCGACGTGCGCCCCGGCACCGCCGAACGCATCGCCCGGTTCTATCGCGAGGTGCTGCATGCGCCGTCGGAGGTGCACAAGAACGGCGCCGGACCGGAGGCGCGCGTCCAGGTCGGCGAGAAGCAGTATTTTTATTTCCGCGAGACCGACGCGCCGGAACAGCCCTACGACAAGCACCACGTGCAAATTTACATCACGGATTTCTCCGGACCGTATCGGCGGCTGCTCGACCTTGGCCTGATCACGATGGAGGACAATCAATACCAATATCGCTTCAAGGACGTGATCGACCTCGACAGCCGCGAAGTGCTGTTCGCCGTCGAGCACGAGACGCGCAGCCAGACCAATCCGATGTACGGCCGCCCGCTGATCAACCGCAATCCGGCCGCCACCAACATGGACTACAAACCCGGCCACGACAGCATGTCCTGGGCAATGCCCTGAAGCCCGTCATTCCGTGACGCCGCGCACCGGCGAACTCGGAATCCATAAGCCCTGTATCGTCAGAAATGTCGCGCGCGCTGCTACACCTCTCCACTTGTGAGTATGGATTCCGGGTTCGCGCCTTTGGCGCGCCCCGGAATGACGCATGAGCAGGCGCGCGCTGGTCATCGGCGGCTCGCTCGGCGGGCTGATCGCTGCGCATTTGCTGCGCAGCACCGGCTGGGACGCGGTGGTGTTCGAGCGCAACGAGGAAGAGCTGGCGAGCCGCGGCGTCGGCCTCGGCACGCATCCGCAGCTCATCGCCATCCTCAAGCGCGCCGGCATCGATTTTGACGACTCGATGGGGCTGACGCCGCGCAAGGCCGTTTGCCTCGACCGCAACGGCAAAGTCATCATCGAACGGCCGGCCGCGCGCACGCTGAGCGGCTGGTCGCGGCTGTACCGCGCCTTGTTGGATGGGCTGCCGGGAGAGGCGTATCGGCTCGGCAAACGGCTGACCCACGTGGCGCAGGACGGCAACGGCGTCACTGCCTTTTTCGCCGACGGCACGGACGAACGCGGCGATTTGCTGGTCGGCGCCGACGGCGTCCGTTCCGCGGTGCGCGCGCAGTTTCTGCCGGACGTTGCGCCGGTCTATGCCGGCTATGTGGCCTGGCGCGCCGTGCTCGACGAGGCCGACGTGCCGCCCGACTTGTGGCGCGAGATGGTCGAGCTTTATGCGTTCTGTTTGCCGGAAGGCGAGCAGTTGATCAGCTATGCGGTGCCGGGACGGGACAATGACACCGCGCTCGGACGGCGTGCCTACAACATCGTCTGGTATCGGCCCGTGAGCGGCGAGGCGCTGATCGACATCAGTACCGATGCGGCGGGTCATTATCACGCCGCCGGCATTCCGCCGCCGTTGATCCGGCCGGACGTGATCGCCCGCGTCAAGGCGGACGCGCGAGCGACGATCGCACCGCAGGTCGCCGAAATCTTCGTGCGCACCGCGCCGTTCTTCCAGCCGATCTACGATCTGGCGTCGCCGCGTCTGGTGTTCGGACGGGCCGTTCTGGCCGGCGACGCCGCCTTTGTAGCGCGGCCTCATGCCGGCGCCGGCACCACCAAGGCGGCGCTCGATGCCGTCTGTCTTGCCGACAGCATCCGGGCGGCGGGCGACGATCTCGACGGCGGGCTCGAGCGCTATGAACGCATGCAGGCGCCGTTCGGCAAAGCGCTGGTCGAGCTCAACCGCGTCGAAGGCGCTTATCTGAGCGCGCAACTCAAGCCGAAAGCGGATCGCACGGCAGCGGAACGCACGCGCGACCTCGGCGCCGTGGTGGATGCCCACATATTCCGCAGCGACCAGGTCGGCGGCATCGTCACCGCCCATGGCCTTGACGTTCACGTCCACGCGCCGCTCTAAGGATACCGGGAGCGGCCAAAAATGCAGTTCGGCGTTCAATTCTTTCCCAATTTTCATCCGGCGCACAAAAGCGCCGCCGAATATTTTGCGCAAAGCCTTGATATCGCCGAGGAGGCCGATGCGCTCGGCTATACGCATGCGCGTTCGGTCGAGCACTATTTCGAGCGCTACGGCGGCTACAGCCCGAACCCGATGCTGTTTCTGGCCGCTGCCGCGCAGCGCACCAAGACCATGCGGCTCGTCACCGGCGCGGTGGTGCCGGCGTTCAACAACCCGCTGAAACTTGCCGGCGAGATCGCCATGCTCGACGCCATCTCGGGCGGCCGTTTCGACGTCGGCTTCGCGCGCGCGTTCCTGCCGCACGAATTCCGCCGCTTCCGCATTTCGCCGGACGAATCGATCGCGCGGTTTCGCGAAGGCCTCGAGCAGATCGAGCTTCTGCTGACGCGGGAGAACGTCAGTCATCACGGCCGCTTTCATTCGTTCGACAATGTCACCTCGCTGCCGCGGCCGACGCAAAAGCCGCGGCCGAAATTCTACATCGCCTCGACGCGCACCGCCGATTCGTTCGAATTCGCCGGCCGCGCCGGTCACGCGCTGATGTCGATTCCGATCGGGCCGCTGAAGGAACTGATCCCGGTCTACCGCAAGGCGTGGCGCGACGCCGGCCATCCCGGCGACGGCGAGGTGATGGTGGCGTTTCACATGTTCTGCCACGAGGATGCCCGGCTGGCGCGACAGATTCCGCGCCTTCAATTCGAAGATTATTTCGCCGCCCTGTTCGAGGCCGCCGGCGAGTGGACGCAAGGCGCGGCGTCGAAGGACTACAAGGGCTATGACGAGTCGATCGCGCGCATGAAGAACTTCACGCTGGAGACGCAGATCGAGGCGCGCGGCGCGCTGGTCGGCACGCCGGACGAGATCAAGGCGATCATCCGCGGCTTCGAAGCCAAGATCGGCAAGTTCGAGCATGCCTCGTTGCAGATCAATTTCGGCACGCTCGATTTCGCCGCAGCGCAGAAATCGATGCGCCTGTTCGCCCGCGAGGTGATGCCGGAGTTTTCTTCGCGATGACAAACTCTTTCCGCTCATTCCCGCGCAAGCGGGAATCCAGGACTGGTTCCCCGCTTTCGCGGGGACGAGCGGACTGAAAGAGCGCTCGGACAGAACACATGGCCGGACCATTACAAGGTATCCGCATTCTCGATCTGACCGCGGTCGTCGCCGGGCCGCTGGCGACGCAAATGCTCGGCGACATGGGGGCCGACGTGATCAAGATCGAAAGCCCGGAGGGCGATGCGCCGCGCCACACCGGGCCGGCGCGCTCACCCGGCATGGCGGCTTTGTTCATGGGGCTCAACCGCGGCAAGCGCTCGCTCGTGCTCGATCTCAAGCAGGAGCGCGCCAAGGCCGCGCTGTGGCGCTTGATCGCGGGCGCCGACGTGCTGGTCCATTCGATGCGGCCGCAGAAGATGGACAAGCTCGGCTTTTCGCATGGCGCCGTGTGCGCCAAAAATCCGCGCCTCGTCTATGCGGCGCTGCACGGCTATCGCAACGGCGGCCCGTATAGCGGCCAGCCGGCCTATGACGACGTCATCCAGGGCCAATCCGGTATCGCCACCTTGATGGGCGGCCTCGCCGGCGAGCCGCTCTACGCGCCGATGATCCTCGCCGACAAAACTTGTGCGCACGCCATCGTCGGCGCGGTGTCAGCGGCACTGTTTGCGCGCGAGCGGACCGGCCGCGGCGGCTTCGTCGAGATTCCGATGTTCGAGCAGATGGTGTCGTTCGTGCTCGGCGAGCATTTGTTCGGGCACAATTTCGTGCCGCCGCTCGGCGCGCTCGGCTACACCCGCGTGCTGGCGCGCTGGCGGCGGCCGTATAAAACCAAGGACGGCTACATCTGCATGATGGCCTACACCCAGGCGCATTGGCGGAAATTCTGGGACATGGTCGGCAAGCCGGAGCTGCACGGCGATCCGCGCTTCGACAGCATCGCCGTGCGCGCCAAGAACGTCGTCGCGCTCTACGAGCTTGCCGGCAGCTGCATCGCCGGCAAGACCACGGACGAATGGCTTAAGCTGCTGCGCGAGCGCGAAATCCCCGCTGCGCGGATGTCGAGCCTCGACGATGTGATGAACGATCCGCAGCTTGCCGCCACCGGCTTTTTCAAGCGCGCGACCCATCCGAGCGAGGGCGAGATCCTCTACACCGATCTGCCGGTGCGCTTCGGCGGCGCATCCGTCACATCCGGGCGGCTGCAGCCGCGGCTCGGCGAGCACAGCGCCGAGGTGCTGCGCGAGGCTGGATTCAGCAGCGAGGAGATTGCGGCTCTCGCCGCGGCCGGCGCCACTGTCGACGGCAGTGCGGCGGCCAAGGCCGCGGAGTGAGTCTGCGGAGTGAGTCTGAAGTCCGACCCGGCATCGCGACGGCTTGCCGCAGCTACGCATTGCCGCAGCCGTTCAGGCGGAATTTGACGCGCAAACGTGGCAAACCTAACGCGCGGTGCCGCTCAAAAAGTCAGACGTCGCTTTCGCTGGGGCCGCGGCTACAGAGGGCGAACGCGTTCGCTGCCATCGATAGGGAGATCACAAATGCAAGCCAAAGTCAGCCGCCGCCGCCTTGTGCAGGCCGGCGCAGCACTCGCCGCATCGACGCTCAGTTCGCCGCCGATCCTCACCTATGCGCAAGGCGAGACGCCGATCAAAATCGGCATGCACGACCCGCTGACCGGCACCTATGCGGCCGAAGGTGAAAGCGAAGTGCGCGGCGCCAACATGGCGCTCGCCGAAATCAACGCCAAGGGCGGCATGCTCGGCCGCAAGGTCCAATTGGTGGTCGAGGACGACGCCGCCAATGCTGGCCTCGCTTCCCAGAAGGCCACCAAGATGATCGACCAAGATAAGGTGTCGATGCTGATGGGCTCCGTGTCCTCGGCGACCGCTCTTGCGGTCAACCAGGTCGCCCATGGCAGAGGCGTGGTCTACATGGTGACCGGCGGCCACACCGATCCGGTCACCGGCAGCCAGTGCCATTGGACCACTTTCCGCATCTGCACCACGACCTACATGCTGGCAGCGGGGCTCGCCGGCACGCTGTACAAAAAATTCGGCGGCAAGTGGTACTTCATCACGCCGGATTACGCGTTCGGCCACACGCTACAGGAATCCTATGCCAAATTGCTGAAGGATCTAGGCGGGACGGTGCTCGGCAACTCGCTGTCGCCGCTCGGCACCACGGACTTTTCGTCTTATCTGATCAAGGCCGAACAATCGAAGCCTGACGTGCTGATCAACCTCACCGACGGCCAGGACCTGGTCAATTGCATGAAGCAGGCCGCACAGTTCGGCTTGATGAAGAAATTCCCGATCGGCGGCGGCCTCAGCGAGCTCGAAGTGTTGCGCGCCCTGCCGAAGGAAGCCAGGCAGGGCTGGTGGACCTTGGAATGGTGGTGGGATCAGCCCAACACGCCGCATGTCAAGGAGTGGGTCGCGGCCTATCAGAAGATTCATACCGACGGGACTTGGCCGAGCGCGCGCACCTGGTTCGGCTATGCCGGCCTGCATTCACTGGGCTTAGGCGTGGCCAAGGCGAAATCGCTCGAACCGGTCAAGGTCGCGCGTGCGCTCGAAGGCCTGGAGCTGCCGGACGAAATCAAGCTGCAGCCGAACAAGGTCTATTTCCGGCCGGGCGACCATCAGCTGATGTCGAGCGAATTCCCCGGCGAGGACCTGCCGGACGGCACCTACCCGAACCTGTTCAAGGTCGCGGATATCGTCGCGGGCGACAAGATTGCGCTTTCGGTCAAAGATACCGGTTGCCATCTCGACTATAAGGCTTAAGGGTCGGATGTCCCATTGGCGCACCCAATGGCGCCGCGTCGCTTCGGCTGTGCGGCGCCGGCGGGTGCCCTCTATTTTGAAGCGCTTTGACCCGCAATGCAGCTTCTGCTCTTCAATGCCTTCAACGGGCTGATCCAGGGCGTGTTCTACGCCCTGATGGCGCTCGGCCTCGCGCTCATTCTCAGTCTCAATTCCGTAATCAACATGGCGCACGGCGGCTTCCTGGTGATCGGAGCCTACTTGGCCTATACGCTCAGCCCCTATCTCGGCTTCTGGGGCGCGCTCATCGTCGGGCCCTTGCTCGCGGGCGTCATCGGCCTTGCGGTCGAGCGCGGTCTGATCCGGCCGATCTACAAGCGGTCGGACCCGCTCTACAGCCTGCTGCTGACATTCGGTCTTGCGCTCATCATCGAGGACCTGACGCGCACCATATGGGGCGCGCAGGGTCTGCCGCTTGAAGTGCCCGACGTCATCAATTCGCCGGTCAGCGAAACATATTTCTTCATCACCGGCTATCGGCTGTTCGTGATCGGCATAACGGCGGCCGCCGCGATCGGGCTTTATCTGCTGCTGCGCTACACGCTGCTCGGCATCCGTATTCGCGCCGGAACCAGCGACCTGGAAACAACCGCCGCGCTCGGCGTCAATATCTACAAGCTGCGCGCGCTCAACTTCGGCTTCGGCTGCCTGTTCGCCGGACTGGCCGGCGTGCTCGCTGCCGGCGTGCTGGGTCTCACCCCGCCGATGGGCAACAGTTTGATCATGCCGAGCTTCGTGGCGATCATCATCGGCGGCGTCGGCAGCCTGTTCGGTGCCGTGCTCGGCGGGCTCCTCATCGGCTTGGCGGCCGGCATCGTCACCACCTATTACCCCGCCGCCAGCGAAGCTGTCATCTACCTGATGATGCTGATCGTGTTGGCGGTCCGGCCGCGCGGCCTGTTGGGCGAAGAAGGCTTGTTCGAATGACGCGCGCGGCCACGATCGCGGCCATGTGGATCGCGTTGATCGCGTTGCCGTGGTGGCTGCCGCTGATCGGCGGCTATACCGCGCTCGGCTCCAAGGTGCTGATCTACGCGATCGCCACGATGGGCCTGAACCTGGTGCTCGGCTTCACCGGCGGCCTGTCGTTCGGCCAAGCCGCTTATTTCGGACTGGGCGGCTACGGCGCCGGCATGACGTTGAAGTATCTCGTACCCAGCACGCCGCTGGCGATCCTGATCGGCACGCTGGTCGGCGGCCTTGCCGCAACCATACTTGGCCCGCTGGTGATGCGCCGGCGCGGCATCTATTTCGCGATGATCACCATCGCCATCGGCCAACTGTTCTATTTCGTCATCGTGCGGTGGAACGAGGTGACCGGCGGCGAGGACGGCCTCGCCGGATTCGGCCGCCAGGACATCCATCTCGGCAACGTCGTCATTCCGCTCACCGACGTCAATTTCTATTATCTGGTTCTGCTCTGCTTCACGGTCGCGGTCGCCGTGATGTGGACGCTGTTGCAATCGCCGCTCGGCCACACCTGGGTTGCGATCAGGGAAAACCGCCGCCGCCTGCAGTTTCTTGGCGTGCGGCCGGAGCGTTACGTCTGGGCCTCTTTCGCCATTGCCGGGTTCATCACCGCATTCGCCGGGACCTTGAACGCGCTGCTGTTCAATTTCACCTCGCCGCAGGACCTGCATTGGATTCTGTCCGGTGATTTCGTGATCATGATCGTGCTCGGCGGCATGCGCAGTTTCTTCGGCCCGCTCATTGGCGTCATCATTTTCGTGGTCGCGCAGGATTATCTGTCGAGCCTGACCGACAACTGGATGACCTTTATCGGCTTGATCTTCGTTCTCATTGTGCTCTTGTTTCCAAGAGGCGTGTTCGGCATCTTCGACCGGCGCGCGAAAATCGCATGAGCGCCGCGACAGCGCATGAGGCCGCAGCAACGGCCGCGCCAATGGCCGCGCCGCAAGCGGCGGCCGCATGGCCGTTCCTGCAGATGGTGAACGTGTCGCGCCGTTTCGGTTCGCTCAAGGCCGTCGATGACGTGTCGTTCGACATGGCGGCAGGCGAACTGCGCGCCGTGATCGGGCCGAACGGCGCCGGCAAGACCACGTTCTTCAATCTCATCAGCGGGCTGTTGCCGCCGAGCCAGGGCCGCGTGATCTTTGACGGCGAAGACATCACCCGGCGCAGCATCGCGCATCGCGTCGCCAAGGGAATCGTGCGCACGTTTCAGATTACCGAAATCCTTCCCGATCTGTCGGTGTTCGAGAACATCCGGGTCGGCGTCGAGACCGCGCGCGGGATCAACGCCCGGCCGTGGATCGGGCGGGGCGAGCGCATCGCCGTCAATCGCCGGATCGAGGAGCTGATCGCCATCGTCAATCTCACCGACAAGGCGCGCCGCATCGTCGGCGAGTTGGCCCATGGCGACCAGCGCGTAGTCGAGGTGGCGGTGGCGCTCAGCGTCGGGCCGCGGCTCCTGCTGCTCGATGAGCCGACCGCCGGCATGGGCGACAGCGAGACCGAGCACATGGTCGATCTGGTGCGCCGGCTGCATTCCGACCAAGGCGTCAGCGTGCTGTTCATCGAACACGACATGGACATCGTGTTCGGCATCGCGCAGCGCATCACCGTGCTCGATCGCGGCCGCGTGCTGGCCGACGGCCCGCCCGAGCAGATCTCGGCCGATCCCCAGGTCCGCGCCGCCTATCTCGGGGAAGCCGAATGACCGCTATCCTGCGTGCCAGCGATATCCACACCTTCTATGGCAAGAGCCACATCCTGCACGGTGTCTCGATCGAGGTGAACGAGGGCGAAATCGTCACCCTGTTGGGGCGTAACGGCGCCGGCAAGACCACGACGATGCGCAGCCTGACCGGGCTTACGCCGCCGCGCCAGGGCACCATTGAAATATTCGGCAAAGACACGACGCACTGGCCGGCGCACCGCATCGCCGCGCTCGGCGTCGGCTATGTGCCCGAGGGGCGCAAGATCTTCGGCAGCCTGACGGTGCTGGAGAACCTCAAAGTGCCGCCGGCCCGGCCGGGACCGTGGACGTTGGACCGCGTGCTGGCGCTGTTCCCGCGGCTTG
>JASHSE010000409.1 GCA_030036975.1 Xanthobacteraceae bacterium
GGTCGCCTCAAGCCCGGCCTCGATATTGGCGAGCTCGGCTTGCAGTTTTTCGACACGCTCGGTGTGTTCGCGCGCCGCGGTCTGCAGCGCATTGCGGCGCGCGGTCAGATCGGCAAGCGCGCCGGTGAGATCGGCAAAGGTCTTTTCCGAGGCCGCGAGCGCGGCGTCGGCCGCTTCGACGCGCGCGTTGACGCCCGACAGCCGCGCCGCATTGGCCTGCGCCTCGGCCCGGAGCGCGGTTTCCTCCGCGGCGAGGTGGGCGAGCGCGGCGTCGGTGTCGGCGGCCAGCGTGCGCTCGCGCTCGAGATCGGCGGCGAGTTGCTCCAAGCGGCGCTCGAGCTCGCCGACGCGATTCTTGGCGCGCGCTTCTTCGCGTTCCAGATCGTCGCGCGCCATGATCAGGCGCTGCAAGGCGGCCGCGGCCTTGGCCTCGGCTTCGCGCAACGCCGGCAGACTGGCGGCAACGTCCGCCTGCCGCGTCGCGGCCTGGGCATGCTCGCCGGTGCGCGCGGCGACGACGCGCACGGCCTCGTCGTGGGCGCGCGCGGCCTCGGTCACGTCGGCGCCGGCGGCGCACCAGCGCAAGTGAAACAGCAGCGCTTCGGTACGGCGCACCTGGCCGGAAATGTTGCGGTAGCGCACCGCTTGCCGCGCCTGGGTCTTCAGCGCCGCGACTTGAATGGCGAGCTGGCCGATCACGTCTTCGACCCTGGTCAGATTGTGCTCGGCGGCCTTGAGCCGCAGCTCGGCTTCGTGGCGGCGGGCATGCAGACCGGAAATGCCGGCGGCTTCTTCGAGCACGCGGCGGCGCTGGTCGGGCCGGGCCTGGATGATCTCGCCGATGCGGCCCTGATGCACCAGAGCCGGCGAGCGCGAGCCGGTCGAGGCGTCGGCAAACAGCACGGCGATGTCG
This sequence comes from Xanthobacteraceae bacterium, assembly GCA_030036975.1. Lineage (GTDB taxonomy): Bacteria > Pseudomonadota > Alphaproteobacteria > Rhizobiales > Xanthobacteraceae > BOG-931. The sequence continues at coordinate 914 of JASHSE010000409.1, forward strand.
CGGGCGCGCACTTCGCGGCCGTTGACGCGGAACGTCGAGCCCTGCTCGCGCACGATACGGCGCGATATTTCCAGCGTCTCGGCATCGTTGAAGGCGGCCGGCGCGTTGCGCGCGGCGTTGTCGACCTCGACCGACACTTCGGCGTGGTTGCGCGCCGGGCGCTGCGTGTTGCCGGAAAAGATCACGTCGTCCATTTCGGCCGCGCGCATGGCCTTATAGGACGCTTCGCCCATGACCCAGCGCACCGCTTCGACCAAGTTCGACTTGCCGCAGCCATTCGGGCCGACGACCCCGGTCAGCCCGGGCTCGATGACGAAATCGGTGGGTTCGACGAAGGATTTGAAGCCGATCAGGCGCAGCCGCGTGAACTTCATGCCGGTGTTATGTCCGTCCCTCTGCTGCGGCGGCATCGGGAATCATCATCCGTTCGCGCCCATGGGTTAAGTCGTGGGCGTGTCGACGGTGCCGCATCGGCGCGGAGAATGAATCGTCACGCCCGCAAGCGCAACTGCATCGCCGTGGTTTTTTGCTGCGGGATCACAGGAAGCGGCGTGCGGCACCGCAAAGGCGGCGCCGGCGCCCGGCGCGTCCAGTGAAATAACCCTTATCCTGCCTTGAGATAGGGGTCGATTTCCTTGGCCAGCGTGTCGATCGGCACGTCGCCGACCAGCTTCTTGCCGTTGACGAAAAAGGTGGGTGTCGAGTTGACGCCGAGCTTCTCGACGGCGCGATTGCGCACCGCCTCGATGCCGTCAAGCACCTTCTGATTCGTCAGGCATTGCTTGAAAGTCTCGTCGGTAAAGCCGAACTGCTTGGCGATGTTCTCGAGCGGCGCGCGCGGCTGGTCGACCACCCATTGCAGCTGCTTGGCGAACAGCGTCTCGACCACCGCCATGTATCTTTCACTGCCGCCGTCCTTGCCGGCGCAGCGGGCCAGCATGAAGGCCGCCGCGGCGACCTTGTCGAACGGAAATTCGCGGAAAATGAAGTGGACCTTCCCGGTATCGATGTAGCGCTTCTTCAGCTCAGGGAAGGTGGTTTCGGAAAAATGCGCGCAATGCGGACAGGTCATCGAGGCATATTCGATGATCGTCACCGGGGCCTTGTCGGAGCCGAGCGCGATATCGCCGTCCGGTCCCGGCTTGGCGAGTTCGGCCCGCAGCTCGGCGTCGCTGGCCGGCGCCCCGCCGGCGGCGGGGGTTTGGGTCGTGGCGGCTGAATCGGCCCGGGCCGGGTGGGTCAGACGCGGCAGCACCGCGCCGGTGATTCCGCCCGTGGCCACGGCCACCAGGCCGCCGGTCATGAGCAATTTGCGACGGGACAAGGACAAGGGACGCTCCTGGGATGACAACGGCAATTCCTGCGCGGCAATGTGGCATTAGCATGCCCGCCCGCCAATCCCCTGCGGCACTGTGGGTATTCGAATATTTGCAGCCTACCGCCCACGCACGGCGGCACCGAGCCGCGCCAGCGCCTGGCGTAAATCCTCGTCGGCCACGTCGGGCAGGCCGGCGGCAATGTCGGCTGTAGCCGCAGCATCGATGGCGCGGACCGGTTTGCGTTGGCCGCGCCGTAACGGCGCCTGGCGGAGCGCAATGCGGGTCACCGCGCGCCAACCCAGGAAGCGGTTGACGCGCTCGCAAATCACGTCGGCTTCATGCTGGATTTCGATCGCCGCCGGGCCTTCGACGCGCAGCACCAGCGTTCCCGGCTCCTGGCCGCCATCGGCGGTTGCGCCGCTTGGCGCAGAAGGGGCGCGAACCGGCCGCGTCCACTGGATCTTGAGCGGTTCGCTGTGCGCGGCGATGTCCGGGCCGGCGATCTCCGCCCAGCGCGTCACCAGTTCGGCCGAGGCAAAGCCGCGCTGCGCGAAGGTTTTGCCGATGAGCTTGCCCACCGTCTCGCGCAGCGGCTTGGCGAAGGAGCGGGTGGGCTTGTTCGAAGGGCGCTGCTCTGCCATCGCTCACTCGAAACGGTTGAGGGCATGAACCTAGCAGTCAAGGCACCACGGCGACAGCGCGGCAATAGCCGTGCCGCCGAATCATTCCCGCAACCCACTGCATGCCCGCAACCCACCGCTCTCTTGGCCTGGTACGACCGGCATCGGCGGCGACTGCCCTGGCGCGCGGCGCCCGGCGAGCGCAGCGATCCCTACCGGGTGTGGCTCTCCGAAATCATGCTGCAGCAGACCACGGTGAAAGCCGTCGCGCCCTATTATGCGCGCTTCCTTGCCCGCTGGCCCGACGTGCGGGCGCTCGCCGCCGCGCCGCTCGACGACGTGCTCAAAGGCTGGGCCGGCCTCGGCTATTACAGCCGCGCCCGCAACCTGCACGCCTGTGCCCGCGCCGTGGTCGAGCGGCATGGCGGCATTTTTCCACCGGACGAAGCCTACTTGCGCGCGCTGCCCGGGATTGGCGGCTACACGGCCGCCGCGATCGCCGCCATTGCTTACGATGCGGCCGTTGTTCCGATCGACGGCAACGTCGAGCGCGTGATTGCGCGGCTTTATGCCGTCGAGACCCCGCTTCCTGCCGCCAAACGCGACATTGGCCAGCTCGCGCGCGGGTTTCAGCCGCAAAATCGCGCCGGCGATTTCGCCCAAGCCCTGATGGATCTCGGCGCCACCATTTGCACGCCGAAACGGCCGACCTGCAGCTTGTGTCCGTGGGACGACAGCTGCGCCGCGAAGGCGCGCGGCGATGCGGAAACCTTTCCGCGGCGAACGCCGAAGCGCGAAGGCGCACTGCGCCGCGGCGCCGCCTTTGTGGCGCGCCGCGCTGACGGCTATGTGCTGACGCGCACGCGGCCGCCGCGCGGCCTGCTCGGCGG
>JASHSE010000044.1 GCA_030036975.1 Xanthobacteraceae bacterium
CAGATGCTGCACGTATTGCACCACCACCGGCCCGCGGCAGCCGGCGACGTTGAGCAGACCCTTTGCGCGCAACAGGTCGGCGCCGCGCAAGGCCGTCAACGTCTCCATGGCGCGTGCGAAAGTCGGCCACGCGATCGGCTCGGCGGTTTCGACGACGAAGCTCTCGATGCCATCGGAATGCTCGGCCTCGGCGACGAAGCCGGAGCGCTCGGTGCTCGCCGGCACGACGATGCGCTCCGGATCGAGCGCGCCGGCAATCGCCACGTCGATCGCGGCGCGCGGATTGAGCTGGCGTAGTCGGGCCTGCAAACGTTCCACGGCGGCAGCATCGGCAAGATCGGTCTTCGACATCACGATGCGGTCGGCGAGGATCACCTGCTTGCGCGCTTCGGCGGCCGCGGCAAGGTTGCGCTCGCCGCTGACGGCATCGACCACCGCCAGCACCGCGTCAACGTGAAATTCGCCGCCGAGCGCGCGGTCGGTGGAGAACGTCTGCAGGACCGGTCCGGGATCGGCGAGCCCGCTGGTCTCGATCACAACGCGGAAAAACGGCGGCACGCCGCCGTGCTCGCGGTCGAAGACGAGGCGCCGCAGCGTTAGCTGCAAATCGCTGCGCGCGACGCAGCAGAGGCAGCCGTTGCCGAGCAGCACGGTCGCGTCGCCGCTGCTCCGCACCAGCGCATCGTCGATGCCGACAGCGCCGAACTCGTTGACGATCACCGCGGTGCCGGCGCCCTGCGGCGACGACAAAAAACGGCGCAGCAAGGTGGTTTTTCCGGCGCCCAAAAAGCCGGTAACCACGGTGACGGGAATTTTCGCGCCGCGCTCACGCTTCTGCCGCCGCCCGAACGGTCCGGCCTGGCGCGAGGGGAAGAGATCAAGCATGGTACCTTCAACGACCCATGTCCCTCACCCTGAGGTGCCCGCGCGCAGCGCGGGCCTCGAAGGGCGAGGCCGAGGCGCCCGGGCCTCATCCTTCGAGGCGCGCTTCGCGCGCACCTCAGGATGAGGTGCACGCATAATCAAAAATCCATCTCCAAAATGTACAGCCCGCCGACGTGGCGGTCGACGGTGTAGACGATGGCGCGTTCGTCGACGAACACGTCGTTCATCTGGATGGTGCCGGTCGGCGCGCCGGACGGCGCCGGCGGCATGAAGATGCCGACCTCTTTGGGCTGGAACGCATTGGAAATATCGTAGGCGCGCAAGCCGCCGTTGAAAAAGGTGCCGAGCACGATCTGGTCGGACTGCCACGCCGTCGGCAGCGGCACGTTCTCGTGAATATTGTGCGCGCCGAAGCGGCCGGCCTTGGCATAGATGCTGTGGTCCGGCATCGGGCAGGTCGCGATCGGCACCAGGTTGGTCTCCTCGCGCGCGTCCAGGACCCAGATCAGCTTCGGCCAGTCCTTGGCGTTGTTCTCGGTCGATTCGTCGGTCACCAGCATCAGGCCGCGGTCGAACAGCGGCACGATGGTGTGCATGAAGCCCGTATAGGGCGGCGAATTGGTCCACTGCGAAATCTTTTTCGGATTCGCTTTGTCTGAAATGTCGAGCACGAACATGCCGCCGTCGATATAGGCGAGATAGCAGCGGTCGCCGCGCTGCGGATAGACGTTGGTGTTATGGGCGCGAAAACCCTTGTCGAGCTGATGGCGCCCCGGCGGCCTGACGTTGTCGCCCTGGCGCGTGCCGGGCATCCACCAGCGGCCGATTTCGACCGGCTTCGACGGATTGCGCACGTCGACGCAGCGGTAGAACTGATCGTCGCTCGGATGGGTCGGCACGAAGTCGCGCGAGCCGGACGCGCAGTGCACGTATTCGCCGTCGCAGAACCACAGCTGATGCACGCCGCGCGAATGCGGTCCGGAGCAGTCGAAGAACGAGATCGATTTCGGATTCTCCGGCTTGGAAATGTCGAACAGCTCGAAGCCGGCCGGCGTCATGTCCTTCTTCTGGGTCTGATAGGCGACCGCCATCAGGTTGCCGCAGGTTTCGAGCGAATTGGAACGCATATTGGCATGCGGCAGATCGGTCTGGCACACCACCTTGGGCTTCTTCGGATCGGACACGTCGACCGCGGTGAAATTCTTCGGCGCGCTCTCGTGGGCGAGCCAGATGATGCGCCGCCCGTCGGGCGCGATCTGCACCGACATGCCTTCGCCCATGCCGCCGAAGCCCGCCAGCATATCGTGCGCCAGAAGCTTGAAATTCCAGGTGACGGGTTGATAGCCCGTGCTCAGCGGGCTTTTTTCGGTGACGGCCATTTTGAGAGGTCTCCTTTCGCATTGTCCAGCTATTCTTACAGCATCCGCGTCCAATTGTTCACCTCATCCTGAGGTGCGAGCGAAGCGAGCCTCGAAGGATGTAGGCCGAGGCGCCGGGCCTCGCCCTTCGAGGCTCGGCGCTCCGCGCCGAGCGCCTCAGGGTGAGGTGAATGATAATCAGCTGTATATTGGGCCTAACCGCGCGCCTGTGCCATGAAATCCGGGCGCAGCGCCTTGCTCCAGTCCGGCACGGATTTGATCGTTTTGTTCTTGATCAGGATCTCGGCCTGCTGCTGCATGTAGTTCTTGAGGTCCGGAAAGCCGGGATTGACCTTGACCCGCGACAGCGCGGTCGAGAAGGTTTGCGGCGACATCTTGTAGCCCTTCGAGGCATAGAACGCGTAGATCGTGTCGTCGACCTTCTTGGCGTTGGTCGTAAAATCGCCCGCCGCGTCGAGCCAGGCTTTCAGATAGGCGACGATGACGTCGGGGCG
>JASHSE010000410.1 GCA_030036975.1 Xanthobacteraceae bacterium
CGCAGCGCGCCGGTGCGGTCGTACAGCTTGCCGCGGTTTTCCACCGATACGGTCTCGGCGACCGTAATCTGCACATGATCGATGTGATCGCGATTCCAGATCGGCTCGAATATGCCGTTGGCAAAGCGCAGCACCATGATGTTCTGCACGGTCTCTTTGCCGAGGTAATGATCGATGCGATAGATCTGATGCTCGGCAAAGCAGCGCAGCAGCTTCTTCTTCAGCGCGCAGGCCGAGTCGAAATCGAAGCCGAAGGGCTTTTCGATGATGAGCCGGCGCCAGGTGCCGTCCGGCTCGTCGGCTAGGCCGGCGTCGCCGAGACGGCACGCGACCGGCGCAAACAAATTCGGCGGCGTCGCCAGGTAATACAGGCAATTGCCGCGGCTGCCGCTGCTGTCGGCGACTTCGCGCAGCCGGACCTTGAGCCGGTCGTAGGTGGCCGGATCGTCGAGATCGCCGTACACGTAGCGGCAGCGCCCGATCAGGTCGTCGAGCGTGCGGGCGTCGACCCCGCCGGTCGCGAACTGCCGCAGCGCGTCGGCCATTTGGCGGCGAAATTCGGCGTCGCCGATATCATGCCGCGCGACGCCGACGATGGCGAAGTGTTCCGGCAGCAGTCCTGCGGCGGCCAAATTATACAGCGCCGGCAGCAGGAGCCGCTTGGTCAGGTCGCCGGCGGCGCCGAAGATGACGAACGCGCACGGATCGGCGGCGCGCAGCTTGTGACCGGCGGTCGCAACGGGGGCGAGACTGGGTGCCACAACGTCCATCGTCACTGGTTCTTTGCTTCGATATGGCCGCCGAATTCGTTACGCATGACCGAGAGCAGCCGCATGCGACGACCTCATCGTAAGGCGAGCCGCGCCGCCTTGGTGAGCGCGGCGAGGCCGGAATTGGGGTCGGCTCCGACGTCGGATCCAATATGGGCACGCAAGACGCGGCGGCCGCGCTCGGCGAGAACGCGGAAATCGCCGCGGGCTTGCGCGGCTTCGATGACGCCGAAGCTCGCCTTGCGGCCGGGAATTGTCACATCGGATGCCGCGTCCGCGGTGATCTGCAAAAACACGCCGGAGTTCGGTCCGCCTTTGTAAGCCTGTCCGGTCGAGTGCAGAAAGCGCGGCCCGAATTGCAGGCACGTGGCGACGCGCTTTTTGTCACGCACCGCAATGCGCAAGTCCTGCAGCGCGCGGACATGGGCGGCGCTGCGCGCGATGAACGCCAGCACGCCGAAATAGTCGCCGTCGTGGAGGCGCGCGAAGTGCGCGCCGAGCCAGCTTTCCAGCGTGGCATTGGCGCCGGCCTGCCGCAGCGCGGCGGCGTTGCGCTCGTCGGTGTAGAGCGCGATGCCGTTTTGCCGGAACACCGGCGTGTCGGCGGCGAGCGCGCCGGTCTTTTCGTACGCATCGGTCAATTCGCGCGCCGCGACCTTGCTCGCCTCGACGTCGGGCTGATCGAACGGATCGATGCCGATCAGCGCGCCGGCCACCGCGGTCGCAATCTCGAAGCGGAAGAATTCCTGGGCGATGCGTTCAGGCGCGGCGAGGGCAATCCGCACCACCGGCTGGCCGGCGCGTTCGAGCGCGTCGATGGCTTTGTCCTGTGCGGCATCGGCGTGGGCCGTATCGCGCACATAGATGAACAGCCGATGCGCGTCGTAGACCGACGGATCGCCGAGCGCCTCGTCGCCGATCGGGATGACGCCTTTGCCGTGCTTGCCGGTCGATTCCGCCAAAAGTTGCTCGGTCCAGGCGCCGAACGAGGCAAGCGACGGCGATGCGGCGATAGTGACCTTGTCGCGGCCATGCCGCGCCGCGGTGCCGATGATGAGGCCGAGTTCGACGCCCGGGTTCTGCGCCGGCGGCACGTCGTTGCCGCAGGAACGCGCCATCACGCGCGCCGATTCGAGAAACGTGCCGACATCGCGTCCCATGGCGGCAAGCGGCACCATGCCGAACGCCGAGAGCACCGAGTAGCGCCCGCCGATGCTCGGCACGCCGTGAAAGACGCGATGAAAGTTTTTTTGCGCCGCAATCTTTTCCAGCGGCGAGCCGGGATCGGTGACGGCGATGAAATGGCGGCCGGCATCGGCGCGGCCGATCGCGGCCGCGGCCTTGTCGAAGAAATAGTCCATCAGCACGTTCGGCTCGAGCGTGGTGCCGGATTTGCTGGAGACGATGAACAGCGTGCGCGCCAGGTCGATCCGACTTTCAAAATCCTTGATCTGCGCCGGGTCGGTGGAATCCAGAACATGCAGTTTGGGAAAGCCTCGCGCCGAGCCGAGACTCTCGGCCAAGACTTCGGGGCCGAGGCTGGAACCGCCCATGCCGAGGAGGAGCGCGTCTTTGAATCGCCGCGCCTGCACTTCTTCGGCGAATTCGGTCAGGCTCGGCACGTCGCGCAATTGCGCATCGATGACGTCGAGCCAGCCCAGCCAATCGTTCTCGTCGTGGCGGGTCCATAGCGAAGCGTCTTCATTCCACAGCCGGCGGACGTTGCCGTGCGACCGCCAGGCTTCGGCGGCCTTGCCAACTTCGCTCTTGAGCGGCTCGGGCAGTGCGACGGCCTGGCTGTTGTGCGCCGGCCCCAACATGCGCCGGCGCTTGGCGGCGAGCGCGCCGTTGAGCTTGTCGAAGGCGTCGGAGAACAATGTGACGCCGTCGGTCACGAGCTTGGCGGTGATGGCGTCGAGCGAGAGGCCGGCGCGGTCGAGCGCGGCGAGCGTCGCTTCGGCGCGATCGACGTCGGCGGTCAACGATTTGCGGACGCGGCCATGGTCGCGGAACGCGTCCATGGTGTTTTCCGGCATGGTGTTGACGGTGTCGGGACCGATCAGCTCTTCGATATAGAGCACGTCGCTGTAGGCCGGGTTTTTGGTGCCGGTCGAGGCCCACAACAGCTGCTGCGGCCGCGCGCCGCGTTTTTGTAAGTGCTCCCAGCGCGCGCCGGCAAAGCGCTGCTGCCAGCGCCGGTAGGCAAGCTTGGCGTTGGCGATCGCGACCTTGCCGCGCAGGTCGAGCAGCGCCGTGCGTTCCTTTTCGTTCGTCGCGTGCGCCGCCGCATCGTCGAGCAGCTTGTCGGCGGCAGTATCGATGCGGCTGACGAAGAAGCTGGCGACGCTCGCAATCCGGTCGATCGGCGCGCCCTTGGCGACGCGCTGCTCCAGCCCGGCCAGAAAGGCTTCGACGACCTCCTCGTAAACGTGTTGCGAGAACAACAGCGTGATGTTGACGTTGATGCCTTCGGCAAGGAGCTCGCGGATCGCCGGGACGCCGGGCGCCGTGGCCGGCACTTTGATGAAAATGTTCTCGCGCCGCACCTCGGTCCACAGCCGCCGCGCCTCAACCAGGGTGGCGGCGGTGTCCATCGCCAGGTACGGCGACACCTCGATGCTGACGAAGCCATGGCGGCCGGCGGTGCGGTCGTAG
>JASHSE010000411.1 GCA_030036975.1 Xanthobacteraceae bacterium
CGTGGTTTCGGTGTCGTGCAGCGACGAGCGGATCGTGGTCGAGCGGTCGATGGCGATGCCGACGTTGATATCGGACGGCAGTGCCGCTTCGAGATGCGGCAACTCCGCCTTCACGCCGTCGATGGTGTCGATGATATTGCCGCCGGGCTGCCGGAACAGGATGACCAGCACCGACGGCCGGCCGTTCGACAGGCCGAGATTGCGCACGTCTTCGACCGAATCGTTGACCTGTCCGACGTCGGACAGCCGCACCGCGGCTCCGTTGCGATAGGCGATGACCAGCGGAATGTAATCGACCGCCTTGGTGGCCTGGTCGTTGGTGTAGAGCTGATAGCGCTGGTCGCCGTCGTCGATCGTGCCCTTCGGGCTGTTGGCGTTGGCGGACGCGAGCGCGGCGCGCACGTCTTCAAGCCCGATGCCGTATTTGAACAGCGCCTGGGGATTGAGCTCGACGCGGACCGCGGGTAGCGCCGAACCGCCGATGATGACCTGGCCGATGCCGGACAGTTGCGACAGCCGCTGCGCCAAGACGTTGCTCGCCGCGTCGTAGATTTGGCCGGGTGTGAGCGTCTTCGAGGTCAGCGCCAGGATCAGGATCGGGGCGTCGGCCGGGTTGACCTTGCGGTAGGTCGGATTGGTCTTCAGCGACGCCGGCAGATCGGCGCGCGCAGCATTGATCGCGGCCTGCACGTCGCGCGCCGCGCCGTTGATGTCGCGGTTGAGATCGAATTGCAGCGTGATGCGGGTCTGGCCGATGCCGCTCTTCGACGTCATTTCGGTGACGTCGGCGATCTGGCCGAGGTGGCGCTCCAGCGGCTCGGCGACGCTGGTGGCGACCGTCATCGGGCTGGCGCCCGGAAGCTGCGCGGACACCGATATGGTGGGAAAATCGACCTGCGGCAGCGGTGCCACCGGCAGCCTGGAGAAACCGAGCGCGCCCGCAAAGGCAATGCCGAGCGTCAACAGCGTGGTCGCCACCGGGCGGGAGATAAAGGGCGCCGAAATGTTCATTCGGCCGGCTCGCCGCGCGCGAGCGGATTGGCCGGCCGCCGTCCGGTGAGGCGGAGCGCCAGCCGGTCGAAATACAAATAAATCACCGGCGTGGTGAACAGCGTCAGCAACTGGCTGACGATCAAGCCGCCGACCAGCGCCACGCCGAGCGGATGCCGCAATTCGGAGCCGGTGCCGGTGCCGAGCATCAGCGGCAGCGCACCGAGGATCGCCGCCATGGTGGTCATCAGGATCGGCCGGAAGCGCAGCAGAGACGCCTGATAGATCGCCTCGCGCGGCTCAAGCCCTTCGGACCGCTCGGCATCGAGCGCGAAGTCGATCATCATGATGCCGTTCTTCTTGACGATGCCGATCAACAGGATGATGCCGATGATCGAGATGACGTCGAGGTCGTAGCCGAGCAGCATCAGCGACAACAGCGCGCCGACGCCGGCGGACGGCAAGGTCGACAGAATGGTGACCGGATGAATGAAGCTCTCGTAGAGCACGCCAAGCACGATGTACATGGCGATGATCGCGGCAATGAACAGGAACACTTCATTGCTCAATGACGACTGAAACGCCGCCGCGGTGCCCTGGAAGGCAGTGATGAAGCTGTCCGGCAGGCCGACGTCGGTTTCCGCCTTCTGGATGGCGGCGACCGCCGAGTCGAGCGAATAGCCGGGCGCGGTGTTGAATGAAACCGTGGTGGCGGGAAACTGGCCGTAATGCGTGATCAGGAGCGGCCCGGTGCGGTGCTCGATGTGGACGATCGCCGAGAGCGGCACCTGGCCGTTGGTCGTCGACGACGATGACGGCAGATAGATCGACGACAGGCCGGCCAGCGACTTCTGCAGGGCGGGGTCGAGCTCCTGGATGACGCGGTACTGATTCGACTGGGTGTAGATGGTCGAGATGATGCGCTGTCCGAACGCGTCGTACAGTGCGTTGTCCACCGTGGCCGGCGTGATGCCGAAGCGGCTCGCTGTGGCGCGATCGATGACGAGGTAAGCCTCGAGGCCCTGCTGCTGCAGATCGCTCGCCACGTCGGTGATCTGGGGCAGCTGCGAGAGCCGCTGCACCAGCTTGGGCACCCAGCTGTTGAACTCGGTGGCGTTGGCATCCTGCAGCACGAAATTGTACGGCGCGCGGTTGATCGTCGAATCGATGGTGAGGTCCTGCACCGGCTGCATGTAGAGCGTGATGCCGTCGACGCCCGCGACCTCCTGCTGCAGCCGCTTGATGATGCCGCTGGCGCTCAGCTTGCGCTCGTCGTAGGGCTTGAGCGTGATCAAAAACCGGCCGGTATTGAGCGTCTGGTTGGTGCCGTCGACGCCGACATACGACGTCAGACTGACCACGTCCGGGTCCTTGAGCACCGCTTCGGCAAGCCGGCCCTGCAGGTTGGCCATCTCGTCATACGAGACGCTCTGCGACGCCTCGGTGATGGCCTGGATCATCCCGGTGTCCTGCACCGGGAAGAAGCCCTTCGGGATCTCGTAATAGAGCACGAGGGTGAGGCCGAGTGTGACCAGCGCGACCAAAAGCGTCAGCGGCTGACGGTCGAGCACCCAATTGAGCGCCCGCCCATAGCCGCCGATCACGGCGTCGAACACGCCTTCGGCCCGCAGGTCGAACGCGGTCCGTTCGGCCTCGCCGTGATGGCGAATGAGCCGCGCGCACATCATCGGCACCAGCGTCAGCGACACGATGGCAGAGATGACGATGGTGACGGCCAGCGTGATGGCGAATTCGTGGAACAGGCGGCCGACCACGTCGCCCATGAACAACAGCGGGATCAGCACCGCGATCAGCGAGATCGTCAACGAAATGATGGTGAAGCCGATCTGCTGGGAGCCGCGCAACGCCGCGGTGAGCGGGTCCATGCCGCCTTCGACGTAGCGGGCGATGTTCTCGATCATGACGATGGCGTCGTCGACCACGAAACCGGTGGCGATGGTCAGCGCCATCAGCGACAGATTGTCGAGCGAGAAGCCGAGCAGGTACATCGCGCCGAAAGTGCCGACCAGCGACAGCGGCACCGACAGGCTCGGAATGATGGTGCCCGGCAGCGTGCGCAGGAACAGGAAAATCACGACGACGACCAGGACCACGGCGAGCCCGAGCTCGAACTCGACGTCGGCCACCGAGGCGCGGATCGTCACCGTGCGGTCGCTCATGACGCGGACGTTGGCGGCCGCGGGCAGCGCCGCGGTCAGCTGCGGCAACAGGCTCTGCACGCGGTCGGCGACGGCAATGATGTTGGCGCCGGGCTGGCGCTGCACCGACAGGATGATGGCCGGCGTCTTGTTGGCCCAGGCGCCGAGCTTGACGTTTTCCGGGCCGCTGACGATGGTGCCGACGTCCGACAGCCGCACCGGCCCGCCGTTACGGTAGGCGATGATGAGGTTGCGGTATTGCTCGGCGCTGACGAGCTGATCGTTGGCGTTGATCGTGGAAGCCTGCTGCGGGCCGTCGAAATTGCCCTTCGGCGTATTGACGGAAAGATTGCCGATCGTGGTGCGGACGTCGTCGATGTTGAGCCCATAGGCGGCGAGCGAGCGCGGATCGATCTGGACGCGCACCGCGGGGCGCTGGCCGCCGCTGATGCTCACGAGGCCGACGCCGCTGAGCTGGGAAATCTTCTGCGCCAGCGAGGTCTCGCTGAGATCTTCGAGCTGGGTGAGCGGCAGCGTGTTCGACGTGATTGCCAACGTGAGGATCGGCGCGTCGGCGGGATTGACCTTGGCGTAGACCGGCGGCGTCGGCAGGTCGGCCGGCAACAAATTGCCGGCGGCGTTGATCGAGGCCTGCACCTCCTGCTCGGCGACATCGAGGCTCAGGTCGAGGCTGAACTGCAGCGTGATCACCGAGGCGCCGGCCGAGCTCGCCGAGGTCATCTGGTTGAGGCCGGGCATTTGCCCGAACTGCCGCTCGAGCGGCGCGGTGACCGATGACGTCATCACTTCGGGGCTGGCGCCCGGATAGAGCGTCTGCACCTGGATGGTCGGATAATCGACCTCGGGCAAGGTCGAGAGCGGCAGGAACGTGTAGGCGACGAAGCCCGACAGCATGATCGCCACCATCAAGAGCGTGGTGGCGACCGGCCGCAGGATGAAGGGTTCGGAGACGTTCATCGCATCATGTCACGGCAGCGCGCCGGCTCGAGCTGCGCCGCCCGTCTTCGCTGCTATTGGCCGGCTGCGCCCGCGCCGCCGCGTCGGCCGCCGTTGTGCCGGTGTCCGCCGCTGCCCGCCGGAGCAACCGGCTTGCCGTCGAGCGTGGTGACGTTGACGTGCAAGCCCTCGCGCAGCCGGTCCGAGCCGTCGGTGACGACGCGGTCGCCGGCCTTGAGCCCGCTGCCGACCGCGGTCAGGCTGATATTGTCCGGCGTCATGGTGGTCGGGCCGGTGGTGATCTGCCGGACCGAGACGGTTCTGTCGGCATTGACGACGTAGACGTAGCTGCCGAGCGCGCCGCCGGAGGCGCCCGGCGCGCCGCGCTGAATGGCGGCGGTCGGCACCGTGACGGCGTTGTGCAGCGTCTTCACCAGGAGCCGCGCGTTGACAAATTGATTGGGGAACAGCGCGTTGTCGCTATTGTCGAACTGGGCGCGCACTTTGACCGTGCCGGTCGTGGTATCGATCTGGTTGTCGACGGCGATGACCTTGCCGACGGCGAGTTGTTTTTGGTTGGCGCGATCGAACGCGGTGACCTGCAGGGTGCCGCCGCCGCCGTTGATCTGCGGCATGACGTCGGGCAGATCGTCCTCCGGTATCGTGAAGATGACCGTGATCGGCTGCAGCTGGGTGACCACCGCGAGGCCGGTCGTGCTCGACGGCGTCACGTAGTTTCCCGGATCGACCAGGCGCAGCCCGACGCGGCCGGCAACCGGCGACACGATGTGGCAATAGGTGATGTTAAGCGCCTGCGCCGCGACCAGCGCCTGATCCTGTTTCACCGTGCCTTCGTATTGCTGCACCAGGAACACCTGGTCCTCGGTCTGCTGCAGCGCGATCGAGTTCTGCTTGGCGAGCGTCTGGTAGCGAATGAGATCGGCTTTCGCCTGGGCGAGCAGGCCTTGGTCATGCGCCAGCTGGCCCTCGTACTGGTTCTTGAGGATCTCGTACGGCCGTTGATCGATTTGCGCCAGCGGATCGCCCTTCTTCACCACATCGCCTTCGGTGAATTTGACGTCGGTCAGATAGCCGCTGATTTGCGTCTGCACGGTGACGGTGGCGATCGGCGTGACGGTGCCGAGCGCATCGACCACGACGGGCACGTCGTGCAGCGACACGGTCGAGGCGCCGACCGACTGCACGAGCCCTGGCGCCCCGCGGCCGCTCGGCGCCGGCGCGGTGTGGACGAACCGAGCGATCTGATAAATGCCGAGCGCCAGCGCCACGACGACGATCAGGCCGACGCCGATCCGCCTTTTGGAGAAAGCCCGGGTTTTGACTTCCGGCTTTGGGCTGGCGCGGCGAAATTGCGGCGCGACTTCAAGCTCGTGATCCGTGGTGCGCGTTCGCTCGTCCATGAGGTCGCTCGCCCATCCAGTCAAACGGCACGTTATACCGGGGGTGGCCGTGACCCTGCTAATGAAACTTTGCTAATAAAATGGACGGGAAACGGAAAGGTAGCGGTTGCCATGCCGGCAGCTGTGGCCGTAACTATACAATAAAACGTGTTTAATATCAAGGTTTTGCGGGCGGATATTCGACCCCCGCATCGGTCACCGGCAGCTTGGGCAGCAGCGAGAATGACTTTTGCAGTTCCTTCCCGCCCGGCAACAGCGTGGTATCCCAGGTGCCGCCCAGCGCCTCGATCAGGCTGACGCTGGCCAGGAACAGATCCTGCCGGATCGTCAGCTCGGATTCCTCGTCCGCCAACAGCGTGACCTGTCCGGTGACCAGCACCGTCAGATCGATGGTGCCGGCATTGTATTGGTTGGTGTAGACGCGGACCGCCTCGGTGGCATCCCTCACCGCCTGCCGCTGCACCACGAGCTGGCGCGTGAGGATGCGGATCGCGGCGAGCTGGTCCTCGACCTGCTGAAACGCGGTCAAGACCGTTTCCCGATAGGTGGCGACGCTCTGCCAATACACCGCGCGCGCCGCATCGAGCTCCGCCGAGCGCAAGCCGCCCTCGAACAGCACCTCCGACGCTTGGCCGCCGAGCGACCAGACCTCGTTGGCAACATTGAACGGGAATGGCGTCATGCCAACCCATTCCAGCGTCCCGGACAGCGAGAGGTCGGGATAGAATGCGGCTTCGGCGACGCCGATCAGTGCGTTTTGCTGCTCCATGGTGCGCTCGGCCTGGGCGATGTCGGGACGCCGCTCGAGCAGTGTCGACGGCACGGTGATGGGAATGTGCGGAAGATAGGCGCCCTTCAATGGCCGGTGCCCGACCGTCAACTCGGCCGGCGGCCGGCCGATCAGCATGGCGATGGAGTGCTCGTTCTCCGCCCGCCCGACGCCGACATTGATGAGCTGCGCCGTGGTGTTCTCGACCTGCGCCTTGGCCAGCGCCAGGTCGGCCGGCGTGACCGACGTGAGCGGCGGCGCGCAGCAACCGGCATCGACCTTGTTCTGCGTCACCCGCTGGGTCTCGCGGTACTGCACCAGCGTGCGGCGCAACAGGTCTTCCAGCTCGTCTGCGGCGCGCAGGTTGTAATAGGCGGTGGCAAGCAGCGCCTGCTGCGACAGCTTGACGTTGGCGAGATCGGCGGCGCTCGCTTGCGCGGCCGAGGTGTTGGATTCGATTTGCCGGCGGACTTTGCCCCAGACATCGAGATCCCAGGTGCCGGAAAGCTGCGGCGTGTAGATCGTCGTGTTCACCCCGCCGCCGGTGATGCCGGCCGCGCCTGTCCCGGCGTGCGTACGGGTCCCGGTGTAATTGGCGGTCAGCACCGGAAACAGGGTCGATTGCGCTTCTCGGATCAGCGCGCGCGCCTGCTCGTAGGCGGCGGCCTGCACCGCGACGTTCTGGTTGGACACTTCGACCTGGCGCAGCAGCAGGGCCAGCTTCGGATCGCGGTACGGCGCCCACCAATCGCCGCGATCGAGCGCGTCGCTCGGCGTTGCGATTTTCCAGCCCTTGAGCTCCTTGAAGTGGGTCGGAACCGGCGCCGGCGCCGGCTTATAGTTCGGACCTACGACGCAGCCGGTGAGCGCGGATAGCGCCAACAGAGCCGGAACAATCGTGCGCGGCGCCGCGCGTCTTGAGGCAACGCGTCGCCGACCGCCACGCCGACCGCTACGGCACAACCCATACACAACGGAAACCCGCTGTTGCAGAACTTCGCCATCGGCCGGGAAAGCCGGACTGACAGGCGACCGTCGTCGCGGCTCACCGCATACTCAACGCGGCCCGGTCAGGACGTGTCCTCCTGCGCTTTGATTCCGGCCCCGAACACCGTTCTCAGTGGCGATATGCTGCCCCACAGGGGAGTGAATATCAACGCCGCGGCGCGCGCGCGCGCCGACTGTGATCCGGTTCTGTGGACAATGTGATATTCGGGTGACACTCGATGCGCGTCCGCCTCGAATCCGGCGCCTGACGCGGGCTTGTTGGCGCCGCAATTTCGTGCCATCGCCATATCGTTCAAGAACTCGGATCGTTCAAGAACTCGGAGCAACCGCGATGTCATCTGACAACTCATCATCCATCACTGGAGGGGTGGCAGAGCGGTAATGCGTCGGCTTGCTAAGCCGTAGCCGAGGCGTGAAGCCTCGCGCGAGTTCGATCCTCGCCCCCTCCGCCAGCGGAGGGTGGCGCTCAATGGCGGGCAACCGGTCCCGAAAACCGGGCTAACCTTCGGGTTAAGGGTTCGATTCCTTCACCCTCCGCCAATCGTTGAAAGCGGCCGATAATCGTTGCGGCTGCTGCCCCGGAAGTCGCGTCACTGATCAGCCCGTAGGACGGGTTGAGCACTTGCGAAAACCCATCATTGGGCCGCAACGCCGCACGATGGGTTTCGCT
>JASHSE010000412.1 GCA_030036975.1 Xanthobacteraceae bacterium
ACCGCCGACTTCATGCCGAAGCTGCCGCCGATGTCGCCGGCGACCACGCGAATCTTGCTGTCCGGCACTTTCAGAACGTAATTGGCAAGCTCGGTCTGAAACACGTTGGTGCGCTGCAAGGTCGTATAGATGGTGTAGCGGCCTTCGGTGGGCTCGAACAGGCCGATGCAGCCGCGCGGCTCCATCGTCGCGGCAGTGACGCGATTGACGATGAAGTTGTGTTTGACGATATGCGCGGCGCGGGCAAAGGCGGCGTCGGTCGCCTCCTTGTTGCCCTCGGTCTGGATGAAGCCGATGTTGTTGGGGCAGTCGTCCCAAACGAGCGGCACGCCCGGCTTGGTCGCATCGCCGGTCGAGACGATCGCCGGCAGCGGTTCGTAATCGACTTCGATGAGCTCGGCGGCGTCGATCGCCTGATAGTAGGTCTCGGCGATGACGAAGGCGACGTAATCGCCGATCATGCGCACGCGGTCTTCCACGAGCGCGGGATAGCGCGGCCGATAGCCGGGCTGTCCGTCGCGGCGCTTGAGCCCGCCCGGAACCGGCAGATCGCCGAAGCCTGCTTTCTTGTAGTCGGCGCTGGTCAGCACCGCGAGCACGCCCGGCGCCGCCTTCGCACTTGCCGTATCGATGGAGCGGATGCGCGCATGCGCGTGCGGCGAGCGCAGCACATAGCCGAACGCCATGCCGGGAAACGCCATGTCGGCGACGTAGCGGCCGCCGCCTTTGACGAGGCGGGGGTCCTCGAAACGCGGCACCGGCTGACCTATGGCGAATTCACCCATAGCGATCCTCATTCACAGACGTGATTCATAGACATGCCCGGCGCCAGTTTTAAGAAAGACGGCCGGGCATTTTGTCGGGATTGTCGTCTTGCGCGCTCTTGTTACATCGCCCGTGCGGGCCCTTCAATCCGGGCCGGGTCGGCGTTACCTTATAGTCATGACCGAGACTTTCGAATCGGCCCTGCAAGCCCGCGTCGACGAGATGCTCGACGCCTGCACCCGTTGCGGCAAGTGCGTCGAAGTGTGCCCGACGACCGGGCCCGCCGGGCTGGGCACGCAGGCGCGCGAAGACCCCGCCTCCGTCATCGGCGGCGTCATCGATATCCTGCGGCAGGGCGAGGGCAACGAGGCAGCGCGCCAATGGGCCAAGGGTTGTCTGCTCTCCGGCGACTGCATCAAGGCTTGCGACTACGGCGTCAACCCGCGCTTCCTCCTCGGCATGGCGCGGGTCGCCATGGCGCAGGCGAAGAACGACGCGGTGGCGCAACGCCGCGGCGGCGTCGAGAGTTTTCGCACCGTGGCACGCGACGTGACCCATCTTTCCCGCCTGCAGCTCGACGAAGTGCTGCTGGCCCGGCTTGGGCAGGGCGCAAAGCGTTCACCCCCACCCAGCAATGAGGCCGCGGAGGGCGAATTGCCGGACTTCGTGTTCTACACCGGCTGCAACGTGCTCAAGACCCCGCACATCGCGCTGCTTGCGCTCGACATCATGGATGCGCTCGGGGCGAGCTATGAGGTGATGGGTGGGCCCACGCATTGCTGCGGCGTGCTGCAGATTCGCACCGGCGATGTCGCGACCTCCGGCCGCATGGGCGAGAACTCGATCGACAAGCTGGCCCAGAGCAAGTCGAAGCAGGTGGTGTCGTGGTGTCCGTCGTGCCAGGTCCAGCTCGGCGAGACGACGCTGCCGACGCTCGAGCGGATGCGCGGCGCCAAGCCGTTTGAGATGACGCCGTTCACGCTGTATCTGCGCAAGAACCTCGACCGGTTGCGGCCGCTGCTGCGCGAGCGCGTGCCGCTGCGCATTGCGCTGCATCGTCATCCGGGCGTCCACGGCGTAGTCGAAGCCGCCGAGGAGATCCTGCGCGCTGTTGCGGGCATCGAGATCGTCGATCTGCAGCAGCCGGCGGTCGGCCTGCAGAGCAATAATCTCAAAGTGCTGCCGCAATATCGCCGCCAGCTTGACGAGGCCGAGCTTGCGGCCGCGGCAGCGGCCGGAATCGATGCGCTGGTCGCGATCTATCATTCCGATCACCGCGCCTTGTGCGCGCACGAACGCGACTGGCCGTTCCGCATCCTCAACATCTACGAGATCGTCGGCGCCAGCATGGGGCTGCACCAGGACGATCACTATAAGCGGCTGAAAATCATGCAGGACGCCGATGCGATCATGGAGGACTGCAAGGATTTGGTGCAAAAGCACGGCCTCGACGTCACGACCACGCGGCTTGTGGTCAAGGCGATGCTCGCCGAGCAGCCGGCGCCGCTGCGCGGCGCCTCGCTTCGTTAAAATTCGCCCAATGCGTACCCTTGACGAACATCGGCTAGCCGCCGACCGGATCGCTTTGGCCCACGCTTTGGCCCATGAGGCTCGCAACCAGCGCCTCGATGCGGGCGACCGAGCGGAAGTTGACCGGCCGCATATCGCGCTCGGGAATTTTCAGATCGAATTCGCTCTCCACCGCCAGCATGAGGTTGACGATGTCGAGCGACGACAGGCCGCTTTCGGAAAGATCGTCGTCGTCGGCCACGGCGCGCTCGATGCCGTGCTTGGCGAGCAGCCGGCGCGCCAGCTCGGCGACGCGGCATCTGGTGTTCGGGGCGGCGGCATCAAGCACGGTTAATGGTCCTTTCGCTGGCGCGACATGCATGTGTTGCTGTCATGTCACCGTCTCGTTAACCGGATGTGACTCGCATAAAGCGATTGTGCACGGAATGTCTTGTCGATTGGTAACCTTTACGGAAAAGAACATCACTAATTGCTGCTAAAAGACACGATGAATTGCCGATTTCAGGTGTACCTGTAGCGTCACGGATCGCTGTCGAGGCCCGATCGCGAGCGAGCTTTTTTCTCCATCGTGAGCGCAGCAATGAACATTCACACCGCGACCATCAAGGGCGTCCATCAAACAAGCCATACGCGCGGGGCGCCGCGCGGCGTGCACCTGGCGACGGCCGCGCCACGCCAACCCGATGCGGCGGATTTGCGCAGCCGGGTCGACAAGGTGGCCGCGGCGGCGGCGGCGCACGCCGCCGCGGTCGACAACCAATCGCGCTTCCCGCGCGAGGCGATCGACGCAGCGCGTGCCGAACGGCTGCTGAGCATCGCGGTGCCGCGCGAACTGGGCGGCGAAGGCTTGGGCGCCGCCGAAATTGTCGACGTCTGCTATGCGCTCGGCAAGGCCTGCGCCTCGACGGCCATGATTTACGCCATGCACCAGACCAAGGTCGCGTGCCTGGTGCGGCACGGCCGCGGCAGTGCGTGGCACCGGCTGTTGCTGCGCCGGCTGTGCGCCGAGCAATTGCTGCTGGCATCCTCCACGACGGAAGGCCAGGCCGGCGGCGACGTGCGTCACAGCGCGGCGCCGGTCGAAGGCGGCGCGGCGCGCATCACGTTGGAGCGCCAGGCGACCGTCATCTCCTACGGCGAAGCGGCCGACGGCATCGTCACCACGGCGCGGCGTGCGGCCGGCGCGGCGAGCTCCGATCAGGTGCTCGTTGCGTTTCTCAAAGAAGATTACACGCTCGAGCGGCTCAACGGCTGGGACGCGCTCGGCATGCGCGGCACGTGCAGCGCCGGCTTCAAGCTCGCCGCCTCCGGCTTGCGCGAGCAGATCCTGCCCGAGCCCTACGAGACGATACACAGCCACACCATGATGCCGTTCGCGCATCTCGCCTGGAGCGGCGCGTGGGCCGGCATTGCGGCGGCGGCGGTCGACCGCGCCCGCGCTTTCGTGCGCAAGGCGGTGCACCGTTCCGGCGGTACGCTGCCGCCCGGCGCGGCGCATCTGACGCGCGCGTTGGCTACCCATCGGACGCTGCGCGGCCTCATCGCCGCGGCGCTGGCGCGCTTCGCGGCGGCCTCGGCCGATCCGGCGGTGCTCGAATCGGTGGATTTCCAGAGCGGCATGAACCTGCACAAGGTCAACGCTTCGGAACTCGCGGTGGCCACCGTGATGAGCGCGATGCAGGCGTGCGGGCTGGCCGGTTACCGCAACGATGGCGATTTCACCATGGGCCGGCATCTGCGCGACGTGCTGTCCGCGCCGATCATGATCAGCAACGACCGTATCCTCGCCAATGCGGCGGCGGCATCGTTGCTCGGCGGTACGCCGGCATCGCTGCGCGATTAGCGCAAAGAGGCACCAAACAGAACAGGGCAGGGCGGCGAAAGCGCGAACAGGAGGCGTTCCGGCAATGAATGTCGCATTCAAGAAACCGATCGAAACACCGCACAAGCTCGACGCGATCGCCGAGGCGCTGCTGTTGCCGTCGGGCATCGACGGCGTTTACGCGCGCACTGCAACCTTCGAGCGGGTGATCAACGGCCTCACCGATCTGATCGCGCAGTACCGCGAGCCGAATACCGAAGTGTTGCGCTTTCCTCCGGTGATGAGCCGGCGGCAGGTGGAGAAGTCCGGTTACCTGAACAGCTTTCCGCACTTTCTCGGCTGCGTGAGCTGCCTGTCGGGCAGCGAATCGGAAATCCACGATGCGGTGGATCGTCACGAAGCCGGCGAGGATTGGACGCCGTCGCTCAGCGCGGCCGACCTCGTGCTCAGCCCCGCCGCCTGCTATCCGGTCTATCCGCTGGTGGCGAGCCGCGGCCAAATGCCCGCCGACGGGCTGTTGTTCGACGTCGCCTGCGACTGCTTCCGCCGCGAACCCTCGAAAATGCTCGACCGGCTGCAATCGTTCCGCATGCGCGAATACGTGCGTGTCGGCGCGCCGCGGCAGATCGACGAGTTTCGCTGGCGCTGGATGAAGCGCGCCGAAGGCTTTGCGGCGCGGCTCGGCTTGAGCTGGCGCATCGATCACGCCAGCGATCCGTTCTTCGGTCGCGGCGGCAAGCTGATGGCGGTCAGCCAGGTCGAGCAGGCGCTCAAGTTCGAGCTGTTGATCCCGGTGCATTCGGCCGCGCAGCCGACGGCCTGCATGAGCTTCAACTATCACCGCGATCATTTCGGCGCGACCTGGAACATCCGCACCGCGACCGGCGAAGTCGCCCATACCGGCTGCGTCGCCTTCGGCCTTGATCGGCTGGCCCTGGCGCTGTTCGCCACCCACGGGCTTGATTTCACCGCTTGGCCGACGACCGCGCGCAAGGCGCTGGCGCTGTAATGAAAGCCCGTGCTCGGCGCTTAGACGCCGAGCACCGCGACTTCCGTGTAGGCGAGATCGCCGAGCCGCGGCCGCTCGCCGCCTTTGAAATATTTCGGCAGGCGGCCGCCGCGAAAGACGCCGATGAGACCGGCAATCGGGCCGTTGACATCGACGATGACCAACGGCCTGCCGCGCCGCGCCAGGTAGCGGCCGATCGGGCCGGCGAACCGGACAAAATCGCCGATGTCGCGGCAATAAATCAGCCGTGCGCAGGGAATGAACTTTTTGACGATACGCGGCCGGAACACGAACGGGTAGGCGCGCCCGGCGGCCACGCAGCACAGGCTGATGCAGCCGAGCGCGGCGTGCTGGCGCAGAATCTCGCGCTCGAATGGATCGACCTCGACATGTTCGCGCGCCTCGATCACCTGTACCGGCTCGCCGCCAAACAGATCTTTGAGCATCGGCACCGCGACGAACAGCCCGTCGCTGTAGCGGGCAAAGCCCTGCGCCTCGATGATCGGCGTGGTGTGCGGCGCCGGCGACACGTTCAGATACGTGACGTCCTTATGGGCGAGCGCGCGGGACACCAACAGCGGCGCATAGGACCGGAACGCAGGCTC
>JASHSE010000413.1 GCA_030036975.1 Xanthobacteraceae bacterium
GCGACGCGCCGTAGAGCGCGAACAGGTCGGCGAGATTGCGGTCGACCGAGTTGAGCCCCAGCGTGGTGTTGGCCAGTACCGGAAAGAACGCCACGATCCAGGCGCAGACCAGAACCGCGGTCGGCTGCTGCAGATAAACCAAGAGGAGCGGCGCAATGGCGATGACCGGCGTGACCTGCAGGATGACGGCGTACGGATAAAGCGAATATTCGACCAGGCGCGACTGGTTGAACAGGACGGCGAGGCCGATGCCGCCGGCGGCGGCGAGCAAAAAGCCTTCGACCGTCGTGGTCAGCGTCACCAAGAGCGATTGCCACAACAAACCCCAGTCGGCGACCAGCGTGCGCCACACCAGGACGGGGCTGGGCAGCACGTAGGGCGGAATGTGCCAAGTCCGCACCGCCGCCTCCCAGATCGCGAGCCCGAGCGCCAGCACCACGACCGGC
This sequence comes from Xanthobacteraceae bacterium, assembly GCA_030036975.1. Taxonomy (GTDB): domain Bacteria; phylum Pseudomonadota; class Alphaproteobacteria; order Rhizobiales; family Xanthobacteraceae; genus BOG-931. The sequence goes on from JASHSE010000413.1 coordinate 447, forward strand.
AGCACGACGCGCAGCACGCGGTCGCGCACGTCCGCTCGTCCCCGCGCAGGGGTCCCCATCGCGCCATGCGCGATGGGGTGCCCCGTAAGCGGGGACCCAGATGGAGGTTCGATTGCTTGCTGATCGACATCCGCTGGATTCCCGCTTGCGCGGGAATGAGCGGTCGAGCGTCGGCGCCACATTGCGAGTCGCATCACTCGCCTCCCGCCATGGCACGGGCGAGCGCGTCGGAGGCACGCTGGCTCAGGCCGGCATATTCGGCGGAGGTGCGAAAATCGCGGCCGCGTGGATACGGCGCGTCAATGGCCAGTTCGGTGACGACGCGGCCCGGCCGCGGCGACATCACGGCGATGCGGCTCGACAGATAGACCGACTCGAACACCGAATGGGTGACGAACACGATGGTGGTGCGCAGCGCCTGCCACATCTGCAACAGGTCGTCGTTGAGCGCAAAGCGCGTGATTTCGTCGAGCGCGGCGAACGGCTCGTCCATCAAGAGCAGCGCGGGCTCGGTGACGAGCGCGCGGGCGATCGACACCCGCATGCGCATGCCGCCGGACAATTCGCGCGGATAGGCGCGGGCGAATGTCTCGAGACCGACGCGCTCGAGCGCGGCTTCGACGCGCGAAGCCGCCGCATCGCCGGGCGCCCCGGCGAGCCTGAGCGGCAGCCGCACATTGTCGCGCACATTAGCCCACGGCATCAGCGTCGGTTCCTGAAACACGAAACCGATGCGGCTGCGGCGTTCGGCTTTGTCCGGCCGCTGGGCCCATTCGACCGCGCCTTCCGTCGGCTCGCTCAAGCCGGCAATGATGCGCAAAGCCGTCGATTTGCCGCAGCCGGACGGACCGACGAGCGACACGAAGTCGCCCTGCCGCGCCTCGAAATCAAGTCCGGCCAGCGCCTGCGTACCGTTCGCAAACGTCTTCGCGACGCCGCGTAACGCGACGAGGGCGGCAGATGAACGCGAGGCGGGGACCGACGATGGCGGCATGACTACGCGGAGCCTATGATACGGTGCCCGAAAGAAATGTCAGGCTCGATTTCTTATCGATCAGAGAAAGCCGTCGATCGCAACGGCGCAATGCGACGAGTATCATTTGAGCACATCACTCCTTCCTCGCGACCGCGGCGCGTACATAGATTTTCCACCTGCCGGCGCGCGCTTCAGCGAGGCGGTAATCGGGACTTGCGGCAAACGGATCGTTGGCCCAGGCGCCGTCCTGCGGCACCAGCACGACGACGTCGCAGCCGTAAACTCCGGCGAGATCGCCGACGTCGTCCGGCGTGCCGCGGCCGGCGAAGACTTGGATGAATTGCCGGTTGATGGCTTCGCGCCGTGCCGCCGGCAGCGGCGCGAAGGCCAGCGTCAATTCGCGGCCGGCAAAGCACGAGTTGCGGTCGGCAAGCAGTGCCCACGACATGTTCACCGGCCACGGCGTCAGGTCCTTCAGATACAGCGGATTGTTGGCGACCCGCGCCGTTGCGCCGGCATAGCGGCGCACTGCCGCCCACAGCTCCGGCGCTTGCGCGAAGAGTCTGCCGTCGGGCACGGCGTGGCCGGCGATATTCGAGCGGATCATCTTGGCAGTATCCGGCAGGCTCAGAATGAGTCCGGTGACGGCTGCGATGGTGATCAAAGAACGGCGCGGCAGCGACGCGATGCCGACGGCCGTGGCGACGATCAGCACCATGGCGGCCGGCAGTACGGCGCGCAGAGCCAAATCGTTATTGTCGCCGAGCGTGCTGGCGAGCAGCCACGATGCCGCAAGTCCGGCGCCGGCAAGACAGGCGAGGCCGGTCACGACGATTTTGGCCTGCCGCTCGATGGCGTAGCGCCACAACAGCCACAGCGCCATGACGCCGGAAATGAAAGTCGCCGGAAACTCGATGGGCAATTCGATCAGCCAGTACGCCGGCAGGTCGAGAATGCGCCGCAGCCGCGCCGGAAACAGCTCGCCCAGAACCGGGAACGGCCGGATCACGATCGGCGTCGGATCGTGGCGCGCCGCGGTCATCGCCACTTGAGCGATGATAAACGGCGCCGCCAAGCACGCGACCAGCACCGCGGCGCAGCCAATGGCGGCAGCAAAGCGCAGCCGCCGGCCGGGCTCGATCGCGGTCACAAAAAACGGCGCTGCCGCCACGGCGGCAAGTGCAAACGTGATGCCGCCCACATAGGTCGAGCTTTCGAAGCCCGCCGCCGCGGTCAGCACCAGGATAGCGAGCACGATCAGGCGCGGCCGCTCGGCGTAACCCGCGATCAGCAGCATCGCCAGCACAACGCATGACGCCGCCATCAGGTGCTGTGGCACCCAGGCCGCCTGAAACAGCCATCCGGCAAAGCCGGTAGGATAGGCAAGGAACGGAATGAGCTCGTACGAGCCGAACACATAGCCGAGGCCGGCGCGCAGCGAGGTCGCGGCGGCGAGTGCGACGACCCAGATGGCGGCAGCAGATGTACGGCTCAACCACACCGCCAGCGCCGCCATCAACGACAGCGACGCGAACGCCGTGAACCAAGTCAGCCCGATATCGGCTTCCCAGCCGCTCACGCCGAGCGGCAGCGCCAATTGCGCGGCGCTGAAATGCCACAGGTAGTAATAGGCCAGTCCGCCCGAAGCGCCCGCCCCGGCGAACACCGGATCGACCGGCGGCACGCCCTGCCGCATCATGGCGTCGATGATCGCGATTTTAGAGTGGTCGAAAATCGGATCGGCGAGATAAACCGCACCGCGGGAAAATTTCGGCAGGATGGCAGCGGCCGGCGCCAGCGCCAGCGCCGCCGCAGCCGCATAAGCGCATACCGGCAGCTTCGGCGCATCGGTTGCGTCGTGCTTGATCGGACGCCAAACGAGCGAACCGGCGGCTGCGGCAGCACATACGACCGCAACGGATGCCACCGCTGCCGGCGAGAAGCCGATCAAAAAATAGAGCGGCAGGGTCGCGGCGCTGTGCGCGGCCCAGCCCAGCACCGGCGCGGCGCCGAGCGCGAGCGCGCGCGGCAGCACATGGCGGGCGAGCGCGTAACCGACCAGCGACCAGAAGACGGTCGCCACCATGGCGCACAGAACGGCGTCGACCAGCGATGCCATGACGGACGAACCGGCGGCTCAGGGCAGGATAAGGACAGGCGATTGTTCCACCGCTATGCCTCAATACGCCTGTTCGACGTAGATCGGATCGACCGCGCCTTTCCACGGGCCGTGATATTTGTCCAACATGTCCTCGGCCG
>JASHSE010000414.1 GCA_030036975.1 Xanthobacteraceae bacterium
CCATGAACATCATCCCTATCAGTGAAATGTTCTCGATCCGGCGTAATGGCGGCGAGCCGGAGAGTTCGGCGGTACCTGCCGAAGACCAAGTGCTGCTCGATGCCTATTCGCGTGCCGTGATCGACGTCGTCGACCGCATCGGTCCGGCCGTGGTGGCGCTTGCCGTCCGCCGCGGCGAGCGCGCCGGCAACGGTCGCGCCGAGGGCGAGGCCATGCACGGCGCGGGCTCGGGCGTCATCGTGGCGCCGGACGGCCTCATCCTCACCAACAGCCATGTCGCCGGCGCCGCCGGCGGCGGTGCGTCGCGCATCGGCGTGACGACGCCGGACGGCCAGGAGCTGCGGGCGCGCCTCGTCGGCGACGATCCCGACACCGACCTCGCGCTGTTGCGCGTCGACGAGTCGGTGACGCTGCCGGCCGCGCCGCTCGGCGATTCCAAGCGGCTCAAACGCGGCCAGCTCGTCATCGCCATCGGCAATCCGCTCGGCTTCGAATCCACCGTGACCACTGGCGTGGTGTCGGCACTCGGCCGCTCCTTGCGCTCGCGCAACGGCCGACTGATCGATGACGTCATTCAAACAGACGCGGCGCTCAATCCGGGCAATTCCGGCGGTCCGTTGGTGTCCTCGCAAGGCGAAGTGGTCGGCATCAACACCGCGGTGATCATGGGCGCGCAAGGTATCTGCTTTGCGGTCGCCGCCAACACCGCGACCTTCGTGCTCGGCGAATTGGTGCGCCACGGCCGTGTACGCCGCGCCTTCATCGGCATCGCCGCCCAGCAGATCGCGGTGCCGCGGCGGCTCCGCCACGCCGCGGGGCTCGCCCAGGACCGCGCCGTAATCGCCGCCACGGTCGAGCCGGACAGCGCCGCCGGCCGCGCCGGCCTGCGGCCGGGCGACATCATCGTGCGACTCGACGGCGCTGCCATTTCCGGCGCCGACGACCTCGTGCGCACGCTGACCGGCGATACAATCGGCCGCGAGGTAGCGCTTGAAATCCTGCGCGGCACCGAGCTGTTGCGGCTGGCGCTCGTCCCGCTGGAGCGGCGGCGGGCGGCCTAGCTGCGACGTAAAAGCCGCGCGGAACACATTTCTCCCGCAGCGCTCCGGAAAAGAATATTTCGCCTGCGCAGCCTGCAACAACGGAACGAGCACGGCTTGGAACACCGTCAGGCGGAACCTATCTTGCTGTCCCGCTCGTAGAATTCAGTGGAAGTCCAAAATCATGACCGACCTTTCCGTTGACGCCCGCCTGTTGGCGAGCGAGCGCGGCGCCGCGCCGCCGATCAATTCGCCGGTGGTGCTCGCGGCGTCCGCCGTTCTTGTCGCCGGCGCGCTGGCCTTGGCCGAGGCTTATTCGTGGCGGCAGGGCGCACTGTTCCTCGTCGGCGGTGCGCTCGGCGTGGCGCTCTATCACGCGCTGTTCGGCTTCACCTCGGCTTGGCGCGTGTTCATCGCCAGCGGCCGCGGCACCGGTTTGCGTGCGCAGATGCTGATGCTGGCCGCCGCCGCCATCCTGTTCTTCCCCGCACTCGGCCACGGCACGCTGTTCGGCCAGCCGGTGCACGGCGAATACGGCGCCGTCGGCGTCTCGCTCCTGGTCGGCGCGTTTTTGTTCGGGCTCGGCATGCAGCTTGGCGGCGGCTGCGCCTCCGGCACGCTCTATACGGTCGGCGGCGGCAACACCCGCATGCTGGTGACGTTGGCGTTTTTCATCATCGGCTCGGCGTTCGGCGCCTGGCATCTGCCGTGGTGGTCGGCACAGCCCAATATCGGCAAGGTGTCGCTGATCGCGTCGTGGGGTTGGGCGCCGGCGCTGGCGGTCAGCCTCGCCGGCTTTGCCGCGATCGCAGCTTTCACCGCGTGGGTCGAGCGGCGCCGGCACGGCACGTTGCGTAACGGCGTCGACACCGACCGGCGTGGCTGGACGCGCTTCCTGCATGGCCCGTGGCCGCTCGTCGCCGGCGCCATTGCGCTGGCGCTCGGCAATTTCGCCACGCTTTATCTCGCCGGCCGGCCGTGGGGCATCACCTCGGCATTCGCGCTATGGGGCTCGAAGATCTTTGCCGCTCTCGGCGTCGACGTCGCCTCGTGGGGCTACTGGCAGGGCGCCGCACGCGCCAAGGCGCTGCACGGCAGCGTGTTCGCCGACATCACCTCGGTGATGGATTTCGGCATCATTTTAGGCGCGCTGTTGGCGTCGGGGCTTGCCGGCAAATTCCATCCGGGCTGGAAGGTCGAGGGTCGTTCGCTCGTTGCCGCGGTGCTCGGCGGCTTTTTGCTCGGCTACGGCGCGCGTCTCGCCTATGGCTGCAACATCGGCGCCTATTTCAGCGGCATTTCCTCATCCAGCCTGCACGGCTGGGTCTGGCTCGCCGCCGCCTTCGCCGGCAGCATCCTCGGCACCTATCTGCGTCCGTGGTTCGGCCTCAGCGTCGAACGCAGCCGCAAGCGCGTGCAGGCGGCACCGGCGGCGCGGGATTAGCGTTTCGTTTTATCTGATACTGGAGGCGGCTGATTTGCCTGGGGCCGTCATTCCGGATCGCCGCGAAGCGGCGAGTCCGGAATCCATAACCCCAGTGTCGTGGTTATGGATTCCGGGCTCCTCGCTTCGCTCGGCCCCGGAATGACGGATTAATAATCGCCCGGCTTTCGCGCCTCCGTTTCACGCCGGCGCTTCGCCCTTGAGCATCAGCCGGTATAGATAGCGCCGCTCGTTCATGTCGTAATCCGGATTGGCCTGGTGCATGACGCTGCGGTTGTCCCACAGCACCCAGTCGCCGTGGCGCCATTGGTGGCGATATTCGTATTTCTTTCGTGTGGCGTGCCGCATCAACTCGTCGATCAGCTTGAGCGCATCCTCATCATCCATGCCGACGATGGATTCCATGCGCACCGGATTGAGGAACAGCGCCTTGCGGCCATTCTCCGGGTGCGTGCGCACCAGCGGATGCACGCCGGGCGGCGGCAGATTGCGGCGGCTCTCTTCGCTCAAATAGCCGAGCGGGCGCGGACTATATTTGCTCAGGTAGGCATGCACGGCCTTGAGCCCGTCGATCCGCTGCTTGGTGTGTTCCGGCAGGTCGTCAAAGGCGTCGTGCATGTTGACGTACTGGGTGTCGCCGCCGCGTGACGGCAGCTCAACCGCGAACAGAGTTGTCGCCTTCGGCGGCCGCGGGTGATTGGAGTGGTCGGTGTGAAACGTTTCGCCGGGAATGATGCGCCGGCCGTTCACGACCTCATCATTCGAGACGTAAGACATGTCCGGGTGACCGGGAACGTGGTGCTCCTTCTTGTCGTGCGGCTGCAATTCGCCGAACAGCTGCACCGCGGCCTTGAACGCGTCGGGCGAAAAATGCTGATCGCGCATGACCAGCACGTGATGCGCCACGAAGGCCCGGTTCAGCGCGTCACGCGTCTCCTGGTCGATCGGCTCCGTGAAATCGAGGCCGACCACTTCGGCGCCGGTATGCGCGGTGAGCGGCGTGACGGTGAAGGAGGTCATGGCGCGTTTCCCGTCAGTCGACTGCAAGAGGCCAGCTTGAACCCATCCTCACTAGGGAAGACCCTTTCGCGCAACGGCAGCTTGTTTTTTCGCGCGATCCGCGCTGCGTGCTTGGCGCGCTGCCGCAAGTGGCTGGACGCGCTCTTTCAGAGCGTCGACGATATCCAACTTTTCAGAAAAGCTGAGAGCTGCGCGCTGGCGACGCCCAGCCAGCTTTAAGGCAAGGATATCCGAAATGTCTGGATATTTTTTATGTATACGCGCCATAACTCAAGCTTAGATCGCAGCAAGCGGGTTTTCAATCCCCGCCTTGACGCAGAAGCGGCGCCAATCTTGCATGAGACGGTGCCTTTGAAGAACTTGTTTGAGAAGGAACAAATCAACTGCGCGCTGCTCAAGAAAAGATTGCACTCGAGCCAAGTCTTTAAGTCTGCCAACCTTTATCGCAATCGCCACCACGTGTTCGGCTCGCAAGCACCGCGCTCTCAATGGGGGCCCACCAGGCGAGCCAATTTCGATTTCGATGGCACTGTCCAACGCATCTTGATCCAAATCTGACGCCGCGGGCAGGAATTGCACCGGCCATCCTTCGATCATGATCCCCAGATCGGTGCGATCCGAATAGCCTAGCTCCGCCAATGCTTTCTCGACGGGAGCAAGCAAAATAAGACCGGATTGGCGACTTTCGAAGTCCTCAATGGAGATCAATATATCGAGATCGTCACTAAGGGTCGGTGCGATGTAATTCATTGCGGCAAAAGCACCGGCAATAGCGTAGCGATGAATTGCACCGCTCTCGGCCAGCTTTGCGACGACCTCGATCGCCTTGCGTAAACTCATTCCTGAACCTGACCCGCACGTGCCGCTGACGCGCCACGCACCGCATCCACCACCTCGTGCGGCGCGATCGGCGTGGCGTTGAACTCGACCTGGAGCGGGCGCAGCGCGTCGGCGATGGCATTGGCGATCGCGGCGGGCGGCGCGATCGGGCCGCCCTCGCCGACGCCCTTGACGCCGAACGGATTGAGCGGTGACGGCGAATGCTGATGCGTAAGCGTCACGCGCGGCACGTCGGCCGCGGTCGGCAGCAAATATTCGGCCAAACTCGTGTTCAGCGGCTGGCCGCCGCTATCGAACGTCATCTTCTCGAACAGCGCGCCGCCGATCCCCTGCACCGTACCGCCGACGATCTGGCCCTCGACCAGCATCGGGTTGACCACCACGCCGCAATCATGCGCGACTGCGTAATTCTCGACGCGGACCGCGCCGGTCTCGACATCGACCGCAACCACGGCGGCATGCGCCGCATAGGACCAGGTCACCGTCGGCGGTTCGAAATAAAAAGTCTCCTCGAGCCCGGCATCGATGCCGGCCGGCCGGCCGTGATCCCAGCCCGGCCGCGCCGCCTGCGCCACCTTGGCGAGCGAGATTTTTGCGCCGGGCACGCCGACGATGCCGACATGGCCGTCGCGCAACTCAAGATCGCCGACGCCGCATTCCAACAAATTGGCGGCAATGGCGAACACCTTGTCCCGCAGCTTGGCGCTGGCGCCGTGGATCGCCGCCGACAGCGTCACGGTGGTGCGGCTGGCGATGGTGCCGAAGCCGATCGCAATACCTGCGGTATCGGCAAGCGTCAGCACCACGTCGTCGGTACTGACTTGCCAGGCATCGGCGACCACTTGGGCGAAGATCGTCTCCATGCCCTGGCCTTGCGGGCAGGCGCCGGACGAAACGAAAATTTTTCCGGACGGTTCGATGCGCACGATCGCGCTCTCGAACGGGCCGACGCCGGTGCCCTCCACGTAACAGCCGATGCCGAGGCCGAGATGCCGGCCGTCTTGCCGCGCCGCGCGCTGGCGCTCGCGAAACGCCTTTAGCCCGCCGATCGCGGCCAGCGCCTTGTCGAGCGCCGCCGGATAATCGCCGCCGTCATAGACGATGGGCTGGCCGTCGCGATACGGCATGCCCATGGCGTAAGGCATCTCGTCGGCGCGGATCATATTGCGGCGGCGCACTTCGGCGGGATCGCGGGCCAATTCGCCGGCGACGAGATCGATGGTGCGCTCCATGGCGAAGGCGGCTTCCGGCCGGCCGGCGCCGCGATACGGCGCATTCGGCGTTTTGTTGGTCGCGGCGATGCGGGCGTCGAAGGCGAGCGCATCGATCTTGTAGGGACCGGGGATGTGCACCGCGGTGTTGTAGACGACGCCGGCGCCGATCGGATTCCAGGCGCCGCAATCGACCAGAAAACTGTCGCGCAGCGCCACAATGCGTCCATCGTTATCGAAGCCGACTTCGACGTCGTGGATTTGATCGCGCGAATGACAGGAGCAAAGCAGATGCTCGCGGCGGTCCTCGATCCAGCGCACCGGACGCGCCAGGCGCCGCGCCAGATACGGGATCAGCAAATCCTCCGGATAGACGTGGCCCTTGACACCAAAGCCGCCGCCGACGTCGAGGGCGACGGCGCGCACGCGCGCTTCGGGCAGTTTCAGCACCGCAGCGGCCTCGCGGCGCACCCAATGGACCACCTGCGTCGCCGACCAGATCGTCACCGAGTCGGTGCGCGGGTCGTACAGGCCGGCGACGCCGCGGCATTCCATCGGCATTGCCGCATAGCGATGATGCTGAAAACGGCGCTTGAGCCGGTGCGGCGCGCGATCAAGCGCCTCTGCCGCATCGCCCTTGCCGATCGTGAAGCCGCCGATCAGATTCGTGCCGAAACGGTCGTGCACGATGGTGGCGCCAGGAGCCAGCGCCGCTTCGGGATCGAGCACCGCGGGCAGCGGATCGAGATCGAGCGCCACCAATTGGGCGGCGTCTTCGGCCGCGGCGCGGTCCTTCGCCACGATCACCGCCACCGCCTCGCCGACATGGCGCACCTTGTCGAAGGCGAGCAGCGGCTGCTGCGGATTGATGAATTTGTGCTGCACCAGAGCCGTCCATTTGCTCGGCAGCGCCAATTGCGTGTCCGGCACCGGCGGCAATTCGCGAAGGAGATCGGGCCCGGTCAGCGCATACACCACCCCCGGCGCGGTGCGCGCACGCGACACGTCGATCGCTCGAATGCACGCGTGCGCCAGCGGGCTGCGCACCAACACCGCATGCAGCATGTGCGGCAGCTCGAAATCGGCGATGAATTGGCCGCGGCCGGTGAGCAGGCGCTTATCCTCGCGGCGCACCATGGCGCGGCCGATGAAAGGCGGCTTCGAGACGTCATTCATGCGCAGCTGTCCGCTTGGTGGGACACGACAGATTCTTTAGCATAGGTTTAGTGCCTGTAGCCCGCATGAGCGACCCGCCTACGCTCGCCCTGCGAGCTACGGCGCGGTTTGAGTCACGCCGAAGCGCGGAGCGCGAAGGCGGAAGCGACATACGGGTCGTGCCTCAAAACGTGTGTCCCAGGATGTCGCTTGGCGCATCCGGGCAACAATAAGGAGAGAAAACGTGCGTGGCTATCGGGCGCTTTGGCCGATGTCGGCTTCACCCCCGATGGCGTCCAAACCGATGGCCCGCCACGACGGTGGAAGAGTGCAAGTAGCTGCCTTTCTAAATTTCTGAGTCTTCAGGCGGTCAACCGATTACATCGCTGACGTTCGAGATTTTTCCGGTCTGCACCGTGTCGTAGCCGGGAATACCGCGGACATGCGCGGCGAACTCCTCGGATTTGAGGCTTTCGACGATGGCTTCGACGTCGGCGCGCTCGAATGTTTCGCGCTTGCCCAGCAGATAGTAGTCCTCGACGAACAGCGGAATGAAATCGAGCTTCAACCGCCGCGCCGCAGCCTCGATGCCGACGCCGACATCGGCGACGCCGCTGGCGATCGCGGCGGCGACGGCCAGATGGGTAAATTCCTCGGTGTAGTAGCCGTTGATCTCGCTCGGTTCTATCGCCTGCTCCTGCAGCATCCGTTGCAGCGCGAGATGTGTGCCGGAGCCGCGCTGACGGTTGATGAAGCGGGCGTTCTTGGCGGCGACGTCCTTCAGCGTGTGGATATCGAGCGGATTACCGCTCGAAACGAGTAGCCCCTGGTTGCGCCGCACGAAATGCACGACGCGCTGCGCGCGCGGCTTGAGCCAAGGTTCATATTTGCGCAGAATTTCGCGGCCGAGCGCGCCTTCGGGAATGTGAAAACCGGCCAGCTCGCAGCGGTTTTTGCACAATGCCACCACGCTTTCGAGACTGCCGACAAAGCGCACGTCCAGTTTTGGCCCTGGCCGTGTTCGCAGGAATTCGCGGAGCTCGGCGAGCACCAGGTCGTGGCTTGCGAACATCGTCAGGGCCCGATCGGGCTCATTGAGGATTTCGCTGAGCTGCTGCGCGACCTCGGACGCCGCGCTCTCCAGATGCGGCGTCAGCCGCGCGTTGATGCGCTCACGCAGCCAGAGCAGCTTTTCGCCCAGCTCGGTGAGCTTGGTGCCGCGGCCTTGTTCCTTGCTGACGAGCGGCTGGCCCATGCGCTCGGACCACGCCGTGATCAGCCCCCACGCCTGGCGGTACGGCATGCCGACCTGTTCCGTCGCCGCGGTCAGCTTGCTAGTGTTCTTGATCGCCTCCAGGAGCGCAAAAAGCTCGGGATCGATCGGTTTCCGCGGCTGGCGGCCAGCCTTCCAGACCAGATCGAGATCGAGCGTCGGGTGGGGATCAATCATATGCCAATTTCTGCATATTGAAGACGATGCAAGACCTTCACTAATACATTGGTGAAGCCTTCGGCAATATATGTCTAAATCCCCATATTTAGACGCTTCCGGAGGCGGGGAGAAATGCCGTGCCTTCGTACGCGCCTTGGGATGCCGAAGCCGCCCGCGCCATCATTGTCGGCAAGCAGGCGCAGCCCGGAGCGCTGATGCCGATCCTGCAGGCTCTGCAGGATGAGTTCGGTTCCATCCGCCGGGAAGCCGAACCGTTGATCGCCGACATCTTGAATCTGTCGCGCGCCGAGGTGCACGGTGTTGTCACGTTCTATCACGACTTCAGGCAGCAGCCTGCCGGGCGGCACGTGCTCAAGCTGTGCCGCGCGGAATCCTGCCAAGCGCGGGGCAGCGACGCGCTGGCAGCGCGGGCGGCGGCAAGACTTGGGATTACCTTCGGCGACACG
>JASHSE010000415.1 GCA_030036975.1 Xanthobacteraceae bacterium
GACGAGCGGCGTCGTCGCCGTGCGCACCTTGCCGGCGATCTGCGTCCATAAGTGCAGCGTGTCGCAGGTCTCGCTCCATGCCTGCAGCGGCAGGTCGGGCCATTGCGGGTTCTCGGTCATGGCGCACCCTTGTTTGCTGCGTCTTGTTTTGCCGTCAGGCAAAATGCTTATATTGCTAAGGATTTCGAGGCCGCTATCCTACCATGCAGCCAGACCCCGGCTCAAACCTGCTGCGCAGCTGGATCGCGCGCGCCGCGGCGCGCGCGCCCGACAAGCCGTGGGTGATCGCAGCCGAGGATGGCCGCACCGTCAGTTACGGCGAGCTGCGCGATGCGGTCGGCCGCTTCGCTGCGCTCTTACGCGCGCGCGGCATCGGCCGCAACGATCGGGTGCTGCTTCTTGCCAACAACGCGATCGAGCATTTGCTCTGCTATTTCGGCGTCATGGCCGCCGGCGCCACGATCTGCACCGTGCACGTCGAGATGAACCGCAATCAGCTTGGCAACATTTTCGAGCGGCTCAGGCCGCGGCTGATTTTCTATCAGACCGGCCTGGGACTTGACGAGTTGCTGGCCACCGCGCCGGCACCGCGCCTGCCGCTCGGCCGCTGGGGCGATGGCGAGAGCGACACGGTGTTCGGCGAACTGGCGCGCCACACGCCAATCTCCTCTTCCCCTCCCTCGCTTGCGGGGGAGGGTAGGGAGGGGGCCAGTCCCGAAGACGACGCCGTCATCCTGTTCACCTCCGGCACCAGCGCCAAGCCGAAGGGCGTGGTGCTGAACTTTCGCGAATACCTTTTGAACATCGATCCGCTCGCCGAAAGTTTTGCCATGACGGCGGACGACCGGCTGTACGATTTCCGCCCGTTCTCGTGGGCCTCGGCGCAGCTTCTCGGCGCGCTCGCCGTGGTCAAATGCGGCGCCACCTTGGTGCTGGCCGAAAAATTTTCGGCGAGCCGCTACTTCGCCCATCTGCGCGAGCACGCGGTGACCATCGCGGCCGGCAACCCTACGGTCATCAATATCCTGCTTAATGTCGAGCAACATGCGCATCGCGATAATTTGCCCAAGCTCCGCTTCGTCACGTCGAGCTCGGCGCCGCTGTTGCTCGAAGAATGGAAGCGCTTCGAGCAGAAATTCGGCATTCCGGTCGCCCAAGGCTGCGGCGCCAGCGAGGTAAGCTGGTTCTCGGCGATGCCGGGCGAACAGCGCCGCCTCGGCACCGTCGGCCGGCCGTTCGCCTATCACGACGTCGCGGTGGTCGACGCCGACGGCCGGCGCCTGCCGCCCGGCGAAACCGGCTATGTAGAAGTCGGCGGCATTGCGGATCACCCTTTCCGCTATCTGGGCGAGGACGGCGAAATCAAAATCCACAGCCGCGGCCGCTTCCGCACCGGCGATCTCGGTTATTTCGATGCCGACGGCTTTCTGACGCTGTGCGGCCGCGAGAAGGAGCTGATCATCCGCGGCGGCGCAAAAATTTCACCGCTCGAGATCGACTCGTGCCTGATGCAGCACTCAGACGTGATCGAAGCCGCCACAATCGGCGTGCCCGACCTGATCTACGGTGAAGAAGTCGTCAGCTACGTGGTGACACGCGCCGGCGCCAACGCCGATGCCGCCGCGCTCCTGCGCTATTGCGGCATCGCCCTGCCCGCCTTCAAGGCGCCCAAGCGCATCCTCATCGCCGACGCGCTGCCCAAGACCGAGCGCGGCAAGCTCGATCGGAAGGCGCTGGCGGAGCGGTGGCGGAAAACAATCCCCACGTAGCCCGGATTGCGCGAAGCGCAATCCGGGACAAGCTTCGTCGTCCTATCCCGGGTTTCGCTTCGCTCAACCCAGGCTACAAGGCTACCTTCCCGTCCGCGCCAGCGAGTGCACCCAGCCGGCCATCCGCTTCTTGGCGTTGGCGATGTCGTCCTTGGAGAAAAAGTCTTCCGGCTTGACCTTGTCGACCGGATAGACCGGGCGGAGGAAATCGCTCTCGTAGCCAAAGGGAACAGTGGCGTCGATGCCCATGCCGCCTTCGAACTGGGTGTTCGACGCGGTCCATTGCCGCTCGCCCGCGGTCATGCGCTCGGCCGGCATGAAGGTTTGGCCGCGGCCGCCGGGGATCGGGTTCAAGATGTCGGTCCGCGGGTTCACCCGCGTGGTCAGGCACCACATGACGTCGTCCATCGAATAGGGATCGACGTCTTCTGAGACCGCGATGGCGAGCCGCATGCCCTGCGAGCACGACAGGACCGCGGCCATAAAGTTGCGCTGCCAGCCTTCGTCGATCCGATGGCGCTTCTTGATCTGGATGATGCAGCCGCCCCAGTCGGTCATGCAGTACGGGATCACCACGTTCTGCACGATGCCGGGCTGCAGCCGGTTGCACAGCTCGTAGATTGCCGCCTCGCGCACCGTGGTGTCGATGTTGTGGTCGTCGAGCATGTGGACGCCGAGCGCGAAGATGATCGGCTTCCCCTCCGGCTTGCGCATGGTGATGGCGGTGACGTGGAAGGTCGGCGCCTTGTAGGATTTGCCCATGTAGCCGGCCCATTCCGGATGGAAGTGATAGCGGCCCTGCACGCCGGCATCCTCGGCCTCCTTGGTCTCGAAGCGGCGGTCGCGCGGATTGACGTAGCCTTCCAGCACCATTTCGCAGTCGGCGAGCGCCATGGCGTTCACGGTGCGCGCCTTGACCAGGCGGATCGGCGCGCCCTGTACCGCCGAGGCGATGCCGATCTCGTCGCAGCCCATCGGCAGCACCGCGTAGTCGAAACCCGCGCCGGCGAGCAGCGTGCAGGCCGGCGGCACGCCGAAGCACACGGTGATCGGCACCGGCTCGTTCTCTTTGTAATACTTGTTGACCACCTGCCACATGTGCGAGCCGGGCGAAATCTGGAACGTCCCGACATTGCCCCAGCGGAAGTTCATGCGGTTGTAGCCGAGGTCGGAGCCGCCATCGAATTGCGGGCCGGTGACGCAGCGGATGCCGGAGCCGACGGTCAGCTCCGGCTCGTAAGTGGTGTGGCGGATCGGCACCAGCCATTTGTTGACGTCGTCCGGTTTTTCGACGACGTATTCCTGGCACGGCGCCTCGTGCTGCGAAATCTCCACCGGATCGAGCGGGTGCGACAACGCGTGCGCGAGCTTTTTCACCCGGTCGGCGTCGCTGTCCCAGCCGAACATGCGGTTGATCACCGCCATGTCGCCGAAC
>JASHSE010000416.1 GCA_030036975.1 Xanthobacteraceae bacterium
TCCATGGACGAATCGACGGCGATCCATCCGGCGCAGATGCCGCCGCCGCGGACCCATGTTACCGTGACCCCGACGAGCGGTCTCGAACGGGCACAGGTCAAATGGTTCAATCGGCTTCGCGGCTTCGGCTTCCTCACCCGCGGCGAGGGCACGCCGGATATTTTCGTGCACATGGAAACGCTGCGCCGGTTCGGCATCGCCGAGCTGCGGCCGGGCCAGTTCGTGCTGGTGCGCTACGGGCCGGGGCCGAAGGGGATGATGGCGGCCGAGGTGCGACCCGAAGCCGGCTGGCTCGGCCCCGCTTCACATTAGCGGCACGCGCGGTCCTCTCAGCCTTATCGAGTTCGGTGCTGCGCTGCGCTGCGGCGTGGCGCGTGGCGGCGTTGCTCTGCTTTATCGCTTTGGTCCCCGCCCAGGCGGCGGGCCGTGCCACCATCGAGATCGTTTCGGGCAACGGCGTTCACGCCTTCGACGTCCGGCTTGCGACCAACGACGCCGAGCGGGAGCGCGGGCTGATGTTCGTCAAATCGCTGCCCGAAGGGCAGGGCATGCTGTTCGACTTCAAGCGCGACCAGCCGGTCTCGTTCTGGATGCACAACACCTATATTCCGCTCGACATGATCTTCATCGCCGGCGATGGCCGCATCATGCACATTGTCGAAAACGCCAAGCCGCTGTCGGACGACCTGATTCCGTCGCAATTTCCAGTGCGTGCCGTGCTCGAAGTGATCGGCGGCACCGCCGAAAAGCTCGGCATCAAGGCCGGCGACCACGTCAGCGGCTCGATCTTCGGCGGGAATTAATGGCCCTCCCCCTGGGGGGAGGGTCGGGGAGGGTCGTGGGCCGCAAAGTAAAAGCAAGTATCTGCAGCCGCACTCGAGCCGCCTGCGACCCCCACCTATCCTCCCCCTTTCAGGGGGAGGAAGAGCAAGCTGCAATCGATCAGTTTCCGAACACACGAGCTGTAAATGCCAGAGCGGTCGTTTCGCTCGGCCCCGGAATGACGAAGCGGTCGCGCGCAACGCGACCTTAAGGAAGGCGTGCGTCCATCCTACATTAACGTAGCGTTCTGCGTGCCGGCTCGCTTGCTGGCGCGGAACGAAGCGTGTATCCGAAGCTGGAATTGGCGGGGTATAGCGCAGCCTGGTAGCGCGGCAGTTTTGGGTACTGCAGGTCGCAGGTTCAAATCCTGCTGCCCCGACCATCTAAGTCATTGATCGCGCTGAAGGTGATTCTGACACTTCATCGTGTGATTCTGACGCAGATGCGAATCCGATTGTCGGCTTGAAATGCGAGGAACGATGACCGCCCGTATCTACAGACCGGCACGCACGGCGATGCAGTCCGGTAATGCCAAGACCAAGGAATGGGTTCTGGATTTCGAGCCGGAACAGCCGCGCGTGGTCGAGCCGCTGATGGGCTGGACCTCCTCGGGCGACATGAAGCAGCAGCTGCGGCTGTTCTTCCAAACCAAGGAAGAGGCGATCGCCTATTGCGAGCGTGAAGGCATCGCCTATCAGGTGTTCGACAGCGCGGTGCCGAGCCGACGCCCGCGCATCGCCTACGCGGACAATTTTGCAGCCGGCCGCCGCGACGCCTGGACTCATTAGCGCCGTTGAGAACTCCGCTCATTTCCGCGAAAGCGGGAATCCAGAGCTCGCAAAGAGCTGGGTCCCCGCTTTGGCGCGGGGACGAGCGTAAGCTGCGCCGGCTTAAGCCCGGCGCTTGATCAGCGGCCGCGCCGAAGTGGCGGGCGCGGTCTGCTTCTGCGAGGCGGCGCGCTGGCGCAACAGCGACAGGAAGCGTTCCTCCGGCATCGGCTGGCCGAGCAAAAAGCCCTGGCCGTAATCGCAGCCCATGCTGACCAGCGCCAGCGCGTCGGCGGCCTTCTCGATGCCGATTGCCACCGCGATCGAGCCGAAATTGTGAGCGAGGTCGATCACCGTCTTGCACAGCGGTGCGTTGACCTTGTCGGTGCCGCAATCGGCGACGAAGGCGCGGTCGAGCTTTAATTCCGCGAACGGCAACTCCTTGAGCCGCACCAGCGAGGAATAGCCGCGGCCGAAATCATCGATGGCGAGTTTGACGTTGAGATGGGCGAGCTGTTTGGTGAGTTCGCTCGCCAGTTTTAGATCGGTGACGATCTGCTCCTCAGTCACGTCGATGATGAAGCCCGGCCACTTCTCGTATTGCGGCCGGTAGGTCTGTACCACGTCGGCGACCGCGATCTTGACCAGGGCGCTGACTGGAATGTTGACGGCGAGCCTTAAGTTGACGCCGAGCTTGGCGAAGTTGAGCCCGGCGCGCAGCGCTTGCGCCAAGGCCTGCTCCGAAAGCGTCACCAAGCTCGACTCGCTCGCGCCTGGCATGAAGGCGCCGGGCATCAGCACGCCCTGGGTCGGATGGCGCACGCGTGCGAAAGCCTCGGTGCCGACCAATTGCTTTTTGCGCAGGTCGATCTTCGGCTGAAACCAGAACTCGACCCAGTTGTTCTTCAACGCCTCGGCCAGGTCGACGCGGCCGGCGGCCGCCGGCGGGTCGCCGAGCTTGAGTTCCTGAAGGATCTTGACGATGACGCCGGTCTCGAACGGTTTTTTCAGCGGCGGCAGCATCAACAGGCGATGCTGGTCGCCGATGTTTTTGACGTGCGCCAGCACCGCCGAGCCGCGGTTCGACATCAGCTGCACGTAGCCGCTATAGCCGCGCTGGCCGAGTGTCACCACGCAGCCGATCGCATCGGCGGATTCCAGAGCGATGTTGAGGAACACAGCGTCCGGCGTGCGCTTTGCCAAAGCCGTCGTCATGCCCTCGCCGTCGGAGAATTCCAGGGTATTGACGCCGGCGCCGTGCATGATCAGCGACAGGAAATGGCGGATGCTGGCGTCCGAATCGATGATGAAGCAGAGCGG
>JASHSE010000417.1 GCA_030036975.1 Xanthobacteraceae bacterium
TCGCCGTAGAAGAAATCGAGATCGCTGATAGTGATTTTTTCGCTGGTGGCGCGGCGCGCGGCGGCGGGCGGGGCGGCGACCGAAATAGCGGGGCTGGCATTCATGATGGTGTTCTCGGTGCCTCTTCTATGATGGCCACATGACACTGCGGTGACAGCGCAAGGCCCTGATATACCCCAATTATTGGCTCACCGGCCGATCCACAATCGGTAAGTGGACGATGAATGTGGCGCCGGCGCCCGGCGCGCTCTCGATGGTCAGCCGGCCGCGGTGGCGGTTGAGGATGTGCTTGACCAAAGCGAGGCCCAAGCCGGTGCCGCCTTGGGCGCGGCTTTCGCGCACATCGACCCGGTAAAAACGTTCGGTCAGCCGCGGCAAATGCTCAGGCGCGATACCGGGACCGTAATCGCGCACGCCGACCAGCGCCTCGTCGTTGCCGTCGGCCGGCCCGCGCGCCACCGTCACGTCGACCCGCCTGCCGGTGGCGCCGTATTTGAGCGCGTTCTCGACCAAATTCTCGAACACGCGGACCAGCTCGTCGCGATCGCCCAAAACCCAGAGCGCGCCTGCCGCCTCGGCATTGACGGTGACGCCGCGGTCGCGCGCCAACATCTGCAGCGAGTCGATCACCTGCCGCACGATCGGCACCAGATCGACACTGGTGTCGGGCCGGCGGTGAGCGTTGAGCTCGATGCGCGACAGCGACAGCAGGTCGTCGATCAGCCGCGCCATGCGCCGCGCCTGCTCCTGCATGATGGCCAAAAAGCGCTCGCGCGCCTTGGCATCGTCGCGTGCCGAGCCCTGCAGGGTTTCGATGAATCCGGACAGCGCGGCAAGCGGCGTGCGCAATTCGTGGCTGGCATTGGCGACGAAGTCGGCGCGCATCTCCTCGACGCGCCGCAGCGGCGTGAGATCGCGAAAGCTCAACAGCACGAGCTCCGGCTTGCCCGGGTCAGTTTTGATCTTCGCCAATCCCGGCGCATGCTCGACCGGCATGGCGACGGCTTCGAACCAGCGGTCGACCGGCACGCGCTCGGAATACTGAAAGCGCTGCGGCGCCGCCTCGGCGAAGGCGCGACCGACCGCTTCAGCAAGCTCCGGCATGCGCAGCGCAAGCGATACCGGCTCGCTCTGCCGCAAGGCCGGCGCCAGCGCCCGCGCCGGCTCGTTGAATGCGAGCACGCGGCCATCGCGGCCAACGGCGATGACCGGATCGGCCAAGCCTGCCACGAGCGCGGGCAGCGGGTCATCGCCGCGCGGCGCCGGCACCGGCGGTTGCGCTTTGCCGATTTTGTCGTCGCCGCGCATGCCGAACAAGGCAGCCGCGGCAATGACGACAAATCCGGCGATGGCATAGCCGACCGCAAGGACCCCGCTCGCCGCCATGACGACAAACACCAAGGCCGCCGCGGCGACGGCAAGCGCCAGACCGCGGGCGCGGGCCCTGGCGGACAGCGGACGATCCTCAGTCAAGCTCATGGCACACGCTCATGAGGCCTTGGTCCGACGCAACGCAAAGCAAATCGCGGTCACGTCGTGTCCGATTGCCGACGCATGTACTCGCCTGCTTCGGCGATGGCGGCCGGTGCCGGCGCGGCGGCGCTGGGGACGCCACGACCCACTAACGCTTCGCGAATGCCGAGAATGAACAGCGACAGCACGAACGGGACAATATAGTAGAGCAGCCGAAACAAGAGCAGGCCGGCGACCAGCTCTTCCTTGTTGAACTGCCACAGCCCGATCAGCATCGCGGTGTCGAACACACCGAGCCCGCCGGGCGCGTGGCTGGCAAAGCCGAGCAGGGTTGCAGCGACGAAGATGACCGCAACCGTGACAAAGCCGAGATTCGGCTGCGGCGGCATCAGCATGTACATGGCGGCGGCGCAGCAGCCGAGATCGATGATGCCGATCATGATCTGCAACAGCGTCAAGCCGCCGCCGGGCAGGATGAGGTGCCATTTCTCGCGACCGATCAGGCGCGGCCTGGTCGATACCCAGGCGACATAGGCGGCAAGCAGCGCCAGCAGGAAGATCGCAAAGCCGCGATTGGCCCAGAGCGGCAAATGGTCGAGTGCGCGCGCCGCCTCGGGCGCGTAGAGAATGCCGAGCCCGAGCACGGCGACATTGCCGAGCCAGAACGTCAGCCCGGCGATGAAGCAGATTTTGGTGACGTCGACGACCGAAAGGCCATAGCTCGAATAGATGTGGTAGCGGACCGCTCCGCCGGAGAACACGCTGGCGCCGATATTGTGCCCGACCGAATAGCTGGTGAAGCCGCCGAGCGCGGCGACCCGGTAAGCCAGGTCGGCGCGCCCGATGGTGCGCAGCGCGAACAGATCGTAGAAGGTGAGCGTCAGATAGCCCGCGGCGACGAAGCCGCCGCCGGCGAGGAGGGTGCGCGGGTTGGTCGCCTTGAGCGCGGCGACCAGCTTGTTGGGATCGATGCCGCGCAGGATGTGATAGAGCATCAGCGCAGCGGCGATGAAGACGGTGAGGCTGAGCGCGAAACTGATCCAGCTCAGCGGGGCCTTGGGCGCGAATGCGGGCACGATGCCACGCTCTCGTTTCAGCATTCCGCGCTCCGGAGCGTTCGCCCGCCCATCGATCGGCTGTCTGGTCGCGTTGTTCACCAAAGGCAAGCCCCAACTAGCAGATGTCGCCTGCCGGCGCGAGCGCAGCCGCGGCGTCGACCAAGCCGTCCACGGACTTCACGTCCCATCGGGCGCGGCAATCTGCTGTCGCTGCCGGGCCAAACCATGGCGCGCCCTGCGCAGCGGCCGAAGTTCCGGCCGCCGGATGCCGTCAGCCGACGCCAATATATGGAGCCGCGAATGGCGAATGGCGAGATTTTCCCGCCACTTTCCATTCGCTATTCGCCATTTCGCTATTCGCCATTCGCCGTTTCGCTATTCGCTCAATTCACCCGCGGCGAAAAACTCCCGCAGCTCGCGATAGGTCTCCTCGGGCGCCTCTTCGGACAGATAATGTCCGCACGGCAGCGCCTTGGCGCCACGGATGTCGGTAGCGTAGCGCGGCCAGATCTCGGCCGGTTTGTGGTTGCGGCCGACGCCGCCGGTTGCGCCCCAGAGCAAGAGCAGCGGGCACGTGATCCTGCGGCCGGCCTCGAAGTCCTTGGTGTCCATTTCGAGATCGATGCCATGGGTGGCACGATAGTCCTCGCACATGGCGTGCACCGTGGCCGGATTGCGGAAATAGCGCTTGTATTCGGCGAGCGCCTGCGGATCGAAGAAGCTCAAGCCCTGGGTGGTCTTGGCCAGCTTCTTCTCGATGAAAAAATCCGGATCGCAGCTCATCAGCCGCTCGGGAAAATCGTACGGCTGGATCATGAAGAACCAATGCCATGAGAACGTGCCCCAGGCGCGCGTCACGTTGTTGAGGAGATGATGCTGCGGCAGGATGTCGAGGATGGCGGCCCGCGCCACCTTCTGCGGATGATCGAGGCACATGCGGTGCAGCACGCGCCCGCCGCGGTCGTGGCCGGCGGCATAGAAGCGGTCATGGCCGAGCGCCGCCATGACCTCGACCTGATCGGCCGCCATGGCGCGGAACGAATAGTTCTCATGATTGGCGCCGCCGGGCGGCTTTTCCGAATCGCCGTAGCCGCGCAGATCGGTGGCGACGACGGTGAACTCCTCGGCGAGCCGCGGCGCAATCTTGAACCATGACAGATGGCTGAACGGGTTGCCGTGCATGAGCAAGAGCGGCGGACCCTTGCCGCCATGAACCGTAACGATGCGCGCGCCCGAGGTCTTGATTTCAGTGCGGATGAAATTTTCGAAAAACATTTTGCTCCCCTCGTCATTCCGGGGCGCGCGCAGCGCGCGCCCGGAATCCATAATCCCTGCGCAGAAGATAGAACCCCGAACGTATACCCTGAACCTTACGCTCCGTGGTTATGGATTCCGGGCTCGGCCCTGCGGGCCGCCCCGGAATGACGGGCGAGGAGTGCCACGCTAAGCTTAAGGCGAACCACGGAGAGGACGCATGGCAAAGGAACTGCCCGCCGATATCGACCCGCAATCCGGCTTTCGCCTACCGCTGCCCAGGCGCGAGGATTTGGACGAAACCGGCCAGCGCGCCTTCGACCGCGCCTCTACGCCGGGCAAGACCATCGTCGGTCTGCGCGGGCCGTCGGGCCTTCACCTCTACAGTCCGAAGACCGTTGAAGCCCACAACGTGATGAATCAATACCTGCGCTACCAGTGTTTCGACGCCAAGACCCGCGAGATCGCGATCCTCACGGTGGCGCGCGAGATGGACAGCCGCTTCGAATGGGCGGCGCACGAACCGGAGGCGCTCAAGGAAGGTGTCGCCGCCGAAATCATCGACATCATCAAGCACCGCAAGAGCACGCAAGACCTCGACGAACGCACCGCCGCCATCATCGAGTTCGGCCGGCAAATTTTTCGCGATCACAAGGTCACGTCGGCGGCGTTTGCGTGCATCAAAGGGTTTTTCCCGCCGAACAAGCTCGTCGAGCTCGTGCTCCTGATGGGTAACTACGCGGCGACCGCCGCGCTGTTGTGCGCCTTTGACATGCAGGTGCCCGACGGCAAGCCGGCGCTGTCGGTCGGATAGAACCCGTCATTGCGAGCGAAGCGAAGCAATCCAGCGCGGCGAAGAAGAGCTGGATTGCTTCGTCGCTCCGCTCCTCGCAATGACGATCTGGTCCAATCGCTCGCCGACCAGGGAAAGCCGCCGATCGCATTGAAAAATAACACACGAACAGTAATCCTGAAGGCCGTCTCCCTTCATCTGCCGTTCGCTTTGCCAGCCAATCCCAGCTCCCCCCAGCGCGCCCGCACCGCCTCGATGTCCTTCTCCTGCGGCCATACCGTGGGCGGAAAACGCGCGCCGCCGAGATCGGGGTCGGGGTCGTAGTCGAGATTGACGGTGGCGTCGATCAGCACGCGATGCCATTTGCCGGTGCCGAATTGCGCGACGTTGCGGTCGCGCCGCCGCGTCGACGGATCGAGCCCGGCGCCGAACGTCGACGGCATGATGACGATGTCGTCCTCGCCGGCATTGACCCGGTAGGCGATCGCCCAATCGACCGCGGCGTAGTCGTGAATGTCGATGTCGTCGTCGACCACGGTGACGTGCTTGTAGCGCACGTGCGCCGCCGACGAGCCCCACAGCGCGTTGGCGACCTGCTTGGCCTGGCCGCGATAGCTCTGCTTGATCTGCACCACGACGTTGACGCCGGCCTGCACCGGCGGGCACCACACGTCGGTGACGCCGGGCACGCCGGCGCGGTCGAGCACGTTCCAGGCCGTGGCCGCGCGCATGATCGACGAGCACATGCCGTTTTCCGAATAGCTGCCCGGCATCGAGCCCTCGATGGTGCCGCGCAGGATCGGATCGGTGCGGTGCGTGATCGCAGTGACGCGGATGGTCGGCTTCGGCGACTGGTCGCCGGCGACGTAGCCGGTGAACTCGGCGTACGGGCCTTCCATCATGTAGGTTTCGGGATCGAGCTGCAGATAACCTTCGATGACGATCTCGGCGCTCGCCGGCACGTAGAGATCGACGGTCTCGCATTTGACCAGCTCGACCGGCGCGCCGCGGATCGCGCCCATGACGTCGTACTCGCACACGCCCTTGGGCACCGGCGAGCCGCCGACGAAGCCAAGCGACGGCTCCCAGCCGATGGCGGCGGCGATCGGCACCTCGTTGTGGCCGGCCTCTTTCCAGGCGGTGACGTGATGGCCGATATGCTGGGCGCGCCACATCAGGATCGGAATCAGATTCTTGCCGCCGACCATGCCGCGATAGACGCCGACATTCATCACGCCGGTCTGCGGGTCCTTGGTGACGACGCCCGCATAGGTGAGGACATAGCGGCCGCCGTCGATGCGATTCCATTGCGGCACTGGAAAGTCGTTGAGATCG
>JASHSE010000418.1 GCA_030036975.1 Xanthobacteraceae bacterium
CTCAGCCGAACTATTCGCTCAGCGCCAAGCGTAAGCCTTTGAAAATTTTCAAACCGTGCCGACTGTTGGGATCAGGATCGCTCGGCCGTCGTTCACGGAACGCACGCATGCGCTCCGGCGCCGCCTTGGTCAAAACCGCCGCATATTTCGCGGCATTCGGCTTATCGCCTGCGGTCGCGTAGATCGACGCCAGCCAGACCTCGACCAACGGCGAGCCGGGCATGACAGTATCGGCACGCAGCGCCCACGCGAGAGCGTCCTGATCATGGCCCAGTTCGAGCTCCGCCTCGGCGGCGAACAGGTACCAGTAGCCGAGGGTCGGATCGTTGGGTGTAGCGGCGCGGATCGTCTGCAGAATCAGTTCAAGCCCTTTTTCCGGCTGTCCGAGCCGGGCGAGAACGTCGCCCATTTGGCCTTGCGCCGGCAGGAAGCTCGGGTTGAGTTCGAGGCAGCGCTGCAGCAATCGTATGCTCGCCTCGTAGTCGCGGCGGTGCTTCTGCAACAGCGCGAGGCTGTAAAGCGCCGAAATCGAATTCGGATATTTGCGCAACGCCTCGTTCAAAACGCGCTCGGTCGCTGCGAGATCGGGCGGCGGACCAAAGTCGATGAAGTTCATCGCGCCGGAGACATGTACGCGTGCCACAGCTAGAAGCGCCAGCTGATTGTGAGGCTCGCGTTGCAGCGCCTCGTTGAACCAGGACAGCGCAGCGGCGAGGTTTTGCCGCGTGCTGCCGTGCAGCAGCGCCGAATAGCCGCGGGCGATCAATTCTCTGGTCGTCAGCTCTGCGCGCGGCTTGTCGCGCGTCCACATGGTGGCCAAATTCTCGATTTTAATCGCAACCATGCGCGCCATGCCGCGCGCCGCATCGTCAGCGGTCAGCGCCGCGTCATCTCGCTCGCGCGGCAGATTGTCCGACCATACGTTGGTGCGGCTCGCGGTATCCATCAGCTCCACGTCGATGCGACGGCCGGCGTCCTTACTCGAAACGTGGCCGACCACCGCGTAGCGCACGCCGAGCTCGGCGAGCAGGCTCGGATCGAACGGACGATCACGATAGAACTCGGAAGCCGGCTCCGAAATGACCCGCAGGCCGGCGAAGCGGCTGAGATAGCCGATCATGCCGTGCGTCAGCGCGCTCGCAAACGCCGCGTCCTCGGAACGCTCCGGGTTATCGGGCGCGAAGGGCAGAACCACAACGCCTCGGCTCCACTGCGCAACGGCCGCAAGCCGCGTCGATTTCCAGCCGTAGGCAAAGGTCAGCGCCGCGACGATAGCAATCGCCAGAATGCCGAGGCTTGCCCACATGCCGGTCGGCTGCACCCTTCGCCAAAACGGCCGCGGCGGAGGGGGATCGCCGGCGGGCTCCGCCACATCGGCAAGCAGCTCACGCCTTGGCGCGGGTTCTGCCTCGGATAGCGCCGGCACAATCGGCGGCGGGGCCGGCGTGCCGCTCGACGCAATCGCGGGCTGAACAACCGTCTGCATTGCCGGCGCTTTCATTTCGGCCGGCGCTGCCGGCTCGAACTCGCCGCGCTTGATCTGTTCGATCACACTGCGCGTTGCCGGTTCGGGAGCAACGTCAAGTTCAGTGCGCAACAGATCGGTCAGAGACTTGGCGCGGCTAAGCGCAACGTCGCGGCCTTTGTAACGCGACAAAAGCTGCAGCGCGCGGCGCTGCCGATCCTCCCGCAGCGGGTCGAGCGCGACTGCGCGCTCCGCCGCCGCAATGGCGGTTTCGCCGTCGCCGCTCGCATCGGCATTGCGGCACAACGCATCGAACACGCCGGCAGCCGCCGCAGCGAGCCGGTCGGCCTCACGGCCGCGCCACGCGTCGAACTCCTCGGCGTCGAGAGCGAGATCCGCCAGGAACGCGCCGCGCCAGAGCGCGGCGGCCTGCGCAAGGTCCTCGGCGCGCGCCGAAGCGGCAAGCGATATGAAGGCGTGCGCGTCGACATGGAGCAAGGGCGCGCGCAGCCCGATCACGTCGCGGTCGACCAGAACAATCTCAGATGCGGCGCACAGGTCGCCGCGCAACGAATTGAGGCATTGGCGCAGGCTGTGCCGCGCCAGCTCGTCGGGATGGTCGCCCCAAAACAGCGTCGCGAGCTCTTCGCGCCTTGCCTGGTAATCGGGCCGCATCGCCAGATAGGCAAGCAAGGCCTGCGGCTTTTTCCCCCGCAACGAAATCGGAATCACGCGGCCGACGTTCGCTTCGATCGCGAACGAGCCGAGCAGATGTAAGGTGACACCGCACAGTTTCGACATTGCTTTTGCTCGAGGCGCTGATCACCAGCCCTGCGATTTTATCATCCCTGATTTGCGGCGACCAGAACAGGCTCGCATGCTTTGCTTGCGCTCTTTGGACCGGCAGTTAACCCTCTCATTCCTTAGCGGGTTTTCGGTTGACGCCACGATGACACCGGGTTGACGGGCGCCATGCCATCAGCGTCGGAGGAATTTGGTCCAACTGGCTCGGGCCTGTGCCATGCCCAACCCATCCCGGTCATGAAACGGACACTGCCGAGCGCCCAGTCAACCTGTGGCGCTGGTTTTGGCTGCTGGTCTTCGGGGTTGTCGTCCTGACGCTTATCGCGATGGCAGCCATCGCCAATAAAGCTGCCGGCGAGCATGTCGTTCCGGGCCCGGATTGGCCGCAGTGCTGCGATCGCTGGAGGACGAAACGGGTCTCCGCGCCTAAGCATCTCATTTATTGAGAGATTAGCCTTGACGCTTGGCTGACGCGGCGCGTGCCATCGTTTCTGCGAACGGGCGGAACGACGGCGCGGCACCGCCCCACCCATTCCAGATAAACCATTCGAGATAAACCATGGCAATCGATCGCAAATTCGCAGCAGCGTTGGCCTTGCACCGCTTCGGCTTCGGCCCGGTCCCCGGCGCTATTGCCGCCATCGCCGGCGATCCGCGCGCTGCGCTCTTGGCCGAGCTCGAGCGGCCCGGCGCTGGCCAAATCATGGCCGCCAATTTGCCCGACAGCGCCCAGGCCGCCCGCGAATTGCTCGACTATCGCGCCGAACGGCTGGCGCGGCGAAAATTGGCGGAGCAGGCCAAGCAGCAGCAGGAGAAACAGCAGCAGGCCGAACAACAGGCGCCCGCGGGTGAAGGTCATGCCGCCGCCGCAACAAACGCTGCGGCTGGGATGCAAGCTGGCGCGCAGCCGACCGCAGCCAACGGACAAAACCGGCCGGCGGAACTGCCGCTGGCGCTTGTGCAAAACGAGGCTCAGGCTCGGATTGAGGCTGCCGTCTCCAGCCAAATCGGCTTCGTCGAACGACTGGTCTGGTTCTGGTCGAACCATTTTTCCGTTTCGAACGACAGGGTCGTCGCCGTTGCGGGCTCCTACGAACGCGAGGCCATCCGTCCGCATGTGCTTGGCCGCTTCGTCGACATGCTGACCGCGGTCGAAAGCCATCCGGCCATGCTGTACTACCTCGATAATGCCTTTTCGGTAGGACCGAACTCGGTCACCGGCATCAACCAAAAGCGCGGGATCAACGAGAATCTTGCGCGCGAGGCGCTTGAGCTGCACACGGTCGGCGTCCGCAGCGGTTATTCCCAGGCCGATGTCACGCGCTTTGCCAATGTGCTTACCGGCTGGACCTTCATCGGCGCCGGCGTGCCCAATCACGGCGGCGAATTTATCTTCATCAAGCTGTGGCACGAACCCGGCGAGCAGGTCGTGCTGGGCAGGCGCTACCCCGACACCGGATTCGAGCAGGGCCGCGCCGTGTTGGCCGATCTGGCCGCCCATCCGGCGACGGCGCAGCACATCGCCCGCAAGCTCGCGGTGCATTTCGTCGCCGACGAGCCGCCGCAGAGTCTCGTCGACAAATTGACGGAGCGGTTCATTGTCAGCGACGGCGATCTGAAAGAAGTGGCCAAGGCGCTGATCGGCGCCGACGAATCGTGGACGCCGCGCCGCACCAAGCTCAAGCATCCGTTCGACTGGCATATTAGCGCTCTGCGGCTGGCCGGCGGGCGCGGCATCGCGGCGCGGTTCATGGGCGCACAGGCCTTGCTCGGCGAGCCGATGTGGCGTCCGCCGGGCCCCAACGGCTTCCCCGAACACGAAGCCGCCTGGATCGACGGCCTGCCGCAACGCGCCGAGATCGCCAACCGTTTCGCCGGACGCGTCGCCGAGCGGCTCGACCCGGTTGCGCTCGTCGACGATGGGCTCGGCCCGCTGGCGTCGGCCGAGACGCGTGAGGCGGTGGGGCGCGCCGGCAATCGTACCCAGGCGCTGACACTTTTGTTGATGGCGCCGGAATTCCTGCGGAGATGACCATGACAACGCTGCACCTGCCGTCGCGTCGGCATTTTCTGCTCGGCTCCGGCACCTTGTTCGCCTGGGCGCACCTGCCCAAGCTCGCCCGTGCCGAGGGACGCGATCCGCGCTTTCTGACGATCGTGTTGCGCGGCGCGCTCGACGGGCTCGCCACGGTGGCTCCGGTCGGCGATCCGGATTGGGTGTCGCTACGCGGCGACGACGCGCTCACGCTTGCCGGCAAAACGCCGGCGCTCAAGCTCGACGATTATTTTGCGCTCAATCCGGCCATGCCGAAGCTGCAGCGCATGTTCGCCGCGAACGAGGCGATCGTCGTCCACGCTTCGGCCACGTCCTATCGCGAGCGTTCGCATTTCGACGGCCAGAACGTGCTGGAAAGCGGCGTCGAAAAACCGGGCACAGTCGAGACCGGCTGGCTCAACCGTTTGCTTGCCGGTCTGGCGCCCGGGGACCGTGTCGCCACGAACGCCGGCAGCGCGTTCGCGGTCGGGCCGGTTACCCCATTGGTGGCCCGCGGTCCGGCCCCGATGCTGGTCTGGTCGCCGCGCCGCAGTGTGTCGGCGGGCGATGATACCATCACGCGGTTGGTCGACTTGTATCGCCATACCGACATTCGGTTCGCCCAAGTTTTGGAAGGCCACGCCAAGCTTGCTGCACTTGCCGCCAAATCACACATCGTGGAAAAGCCGGCCGGCCCGATCGCCGGGCCTTTCGTCCCACCGCTGGCCTATGCCGCGCAGCAGCGCGCCTACTTCGCGGCGGTCGTGGGTGCGGCCGCGCAATACCTGGCGCAACCGGATGGCCCACGGGTCGGCGCACTCGCGCTCGACGGCTGGGATACGCATTACGCGGAGGGCATCGCCAGCGGCACGC
>JASHSE010000045.1 GCA_030036975.1 Xanthobacteraceae bacterium
CGACTGCAAGGCCGGCGTCAACCTGCATGCCGCCGCCAACAGCGCCACAACTGAACTGCCGGCGAAGGACGAATACAGTTCCGACGATCCGGCGCTGCGCGCGCTCAAGCCGACGGTGGCGGAAATTCTGATCGGCTATTAGGGCGCGTACTCGTTAAGACGTACTCACGTTCAGCCCGATGTCGTAGCCAACTAACCGTCCGTGATCGCGCCGAGACCGGCAGTAGCCACAACTAACGCTTGGACCCGGTCGGCGGCGCAATGTCGGGGCCGTTCGATTCGTTGCCCAGATTGCGCACGTCGCGCGCCATTTCGAGACAGGTCAAGAGTTCGGTGTAGCTCGAATCGCCGCCCATGGTCGCTTCTCTGATGCATGCGCTTTTGTCGATGGCGGGAAAGCTCGACCATTGTTTGACCAGCTCTTGGCGAACTTGCTTCTCGCTGTCCAGGCAGTCCTGCTTTTCCTTGGCGATTTCGGGATCATGAAACGAGGTGCCGCCTTGCTGGGCGATGCCCTGGCAGACCGGCTCGACATTGAGCACCGGAACATTGTCAACGACAGGCGTGACCAGTTGGTGCACGCTGAGCAGCAGGGCTGATGGCAGCATCATGACCATGATCCAAAAATAACCGCGTGACCGCGATCCAAAAGTCACCATTGAAATTCTAGCACGTCACAGCGGCAGGAACGAGACAGAAACGCGGACGCCGCCGGTTTTGCTTCGGCGCGGAAATTGAGGGTTGATTTGCGTCGTCCGGTCCGGCTATTGGGTCGTCTCGGGTAAGGGACATCACATGCTGCTTGCTCCGCTTTTCGGCACGGCGCTCTTGGTCGCCGTGGCAACGGAACCGCTGACCGGTTCGGGCGACGTGACGCATCTGTCGATCCAGGAGAAAATGGCGGCCACCGAGCCGCTGGTCCGCTCCGCCACCACCTGCATCGTGCACGCGGTGACGGCCGATCCGCGTTACGGCAGCAAGGCGGCCGAACTCGGCGATCTGATCGTCGCTTCGATGCCGTCCTGCGTGGCGCCGGTTCGGGCGATGATCGACGCCTACGACCACTATTACGGCGACGGCACCGGCGAGGCGTTTTTCATGGGGCCGTATCTCGACGTGCTGCCGAAAGCGGTCGTCGAAGGCGCGAAGAAAATCCCGTAACCGCGTTAGTGCGGCGGTCCGATCACGTCGACCACGCGCATCCGCGTCGGATCGACCAGGACCACTTTGTCCTGCACGATCGTGTATTCGAAGAATTTGGCCGATTGATTGTCTGCCGTGATCTCGTCCGGCAGGGGGTTGAGCTCGAGCATGGGCGGCACATCGGCGCCGATCTTGGGGGCGAAAGCGGTTTTCGCGGTTTTGCTCTTGTCCTTGGTGGCGGCTGCGTAGATGGCGCGGCGTTGCGCCGGGGTCAAAATGAGCTTCTGCTCGCCGCTCGAGCTCACGCCGCCGGGCGATCCGCCGGCATCAAGGCCCTGCGCGCCGGCGCTTTGCATAAGGGCGTCGCTGACGAGCGCAATGGCCGAAACGGCGACGGCACGAGCGATCTGCCGGGTCATCGTTCGCTGCTCACACATGGTTGCCAATCGAATATGCGCCGCGCGCGCTGCGCCTAGCCGCAGCGCGCGCCAGGCGATGTCGGCCTCGCGCGTCAGCGCGGCAGCGATTGCACCGCTATGCCCGTCGCCGGATCGATGACGAGGATGCGGTCCGGCTGGTAAACGTAGCGATAGGCCGGGACCACCGCGCCGACTACCGGCGGTGGCGGAGCGAGCGCCTGATCGAGCAAGGGAGCGGCCGGAGCGACGCCAACCACCGGCGCGGGCAGTACGGGTGCCGGCGCGACCACGTCATCATAGTCATCATCGTAGATGGGCGCCGGAGCGGCGACCGCCGGCACTGGCGCCGCTACGTCGTAGATCAGTCCCGGTGCGGCCACGGCCGGGGCGGGCGCGAGCGGGGCGACGCGATCCGTCACCATGGTCCGGCGCGTTTCCACGACCCTGTGGCGAGGCGCCGGCCGTATCGTTCGCGTCGTGGTGACGGTGCGCACCGTCTCCACCGGCTGATCGACGATCTGCCGCGTCACGATCGTCTCCGCATGGGCTGCCGGCACGAAAGCCGCGGCTGCCAGTCCCATCGCGGTACAGGCGATATGGATTCGCATGATCTACTCCCAATGCTTGGTCCGGAACACGACCGAACGAACACCAAGCAAACGCCGCATGGCGCCTGGCGTTCCTATTCGATTTCGACCGTGCTTGCAGACGGTTGCGCGGTGGTTCCGCCGCCGCGAAGTTGGCGCGGTCAAGCCGCGCCGGCACCGTAACTGCGCGGCAGCGCCGGCCGCAGCAGCGCCGCCAAGGGCAGCGTGCCCAGCGCTGTGGCCGCGACCAGGACCAGCGTCGGCCAAATGCCGAGCGCATCGCCGATACGGCCGAACAGAACGGGCGCGACGGCGCCCGAACCGATCGTGCCGGTGTAAAAAATGCTGAGCGCCCGGGTGCGGCGGTCGGCGGCGACCAAATCCGGCACCGAGCCATACAGCACCGACGACGTGCCGTTGAGCGCAATGCCGATCAGCGGCAATAGCGCCAGCGCGGCCGGCAGCGGCAACGGCAACAGCGCGACGATGCCGGCCGCGGTGAGACCTTCGGTCAGCCACACCGTGCCGATGGCGCCGATCCGCGCGCCGATAAAAGCGCAGGCGAGCTTGCCGGCGGCGCCGCCGGCGAACACCAGCGTCATGGCGAGGCCGACGTCCTGCAGGCTCGCGCCCTTGGCCTTGAGCACGAACGGCAGAAACAACAAAAAACCCATCCGCACGGCGCTGTCGAGAATGCCGATCGCGAGCAGCATCGTGAACGCGGACGAGCGCGGCGGCTCGCTGCCGCCCGCATCCACGATGTCCGCCGCGGCGACCTGCCGATAGTGCGGCGTGAACAAAAAGATCACGATCGCCAGCGCCAATCCAACGCTGCCCAGAATGGCGAGCGCCGGCCGCCAGGGCAGCGCGAGCAGCATCAGCGACAGCGTCGCCGGCACGGTCATCTTGCCGAGATCGCCGGAGAAATTGTAGGTGCCGAGCGCCTTGAGCGAGCGCGGTCCGGCGAAGGCGCGGGCGACCAGCGCGGAGGCGATCGGATGCTGCGCGCTGGCGCCCAAGCCGCCGATGACCAGCGCGCCGAGCAGCATGGCAAAGCCGGTGCTCAAGCCCGCGACGCAATAGCCGAAGCCGGCGAGCGCGGTGCCGAGCGCCAGCACCGCCGCGCCGCCGATCCGCTCCGACAACAGTCCGGCCGGGATCTGCAGGCTCGCCATGGCGCCGACGAAGGTGCCGCGCAACAGGCCGAGCGCCGCGTAGCTCAAGGCGAATTCGGCCTGCCACAGCGGCAGCATGATGTAGATGAGATCGGTGTAGCCGTCGTGCAGCGCGTGCGCCGTCCCGGCGATTGCGGCAGTGCGCCGCTCATCGCGCGACAGCGTTGCGGCGCGCGCCGCCAAGCTCTGCCAAGGCATCCAGCGCATGAGGACCTTAAGCCGTTCGGATTTCGTCTATGTTGCGCCCGAAAGGCCGTCAATTGCCGCGTTTTTCCCATTTTTTTCCATGGCGCGCCCGCAATTGACCCGGACAACCGCCAAGGGCACTCTGCCGCCGCCGGCGGGAATCGCGGCTTTTTTTGCTCGGAGGACCACATGTTCGGGATCGGCGACCTGTTCCAGTGGGACCGGTTCGTGACCCCCACGGTGATCAAGGTTTTCTATTGGCTGGCCGTCGTCGTGTGCATTCTGCTCGGCATTGCCGGCGCCGTCACCTCGCTCGACACGATGGCGTTCAATCCCTTCCTCGGCATGATCTTTCTGATCTCGAGCGTGCTCGGCACCTTCATGGGCGTGGTCGTCGCGCGCATCGGCGCCGAATTCGTGCTCATCGTGTTCCGCATCAACGAGCATCTCGGCGCCATCCGCAATCGCGGGCAGCAGATGTGAGGTCCCGATAGTCCAATCGTACCGACCGCGCCCCGCAGCAACGTGCGGCATTCGGCCTTTACCCGGTCGCATCGGAGACGGTGGATGATTTGCGAGCCAAACGTCTTACTTACGTGGTCTGGTAATGTTTGACGGGCGTTACTGGGAATTGGCGGGATTGCACAATTCGGGTGCCCGATGCATGCCATCGACGGGCTTTATCAGGAGCACCTGACGCGGCGGCAACTTCCATCGCGCGGTCTGCTCGAGCAGCATACAAGCCGCATCACCGACGAAAGCCTCGCTCGCGCTATCGCCGGGCGGCTGGCCTGCGCTCTGCCCAGCGCCGAAGCTCTCGATTACGTCGGCCGCCAGCTCCGGGCGCCCTTGCTTACGGTGGCCGCGGGCATCGGCTTCTGGGCTTACTGCTTGCGCCAAGTCCAGGGGATCGAAGCACTCGCCACCGACCGCTTCGCGCCGGAGGACAATCCCCGTTTCCGGCGGCCGGGCTGGTATCCGGTGCAGCCAATGGACGTGCTGGAGGCGCTGCGCCGTTACCCGGACCACGACGTGCTCGGCGTCTGCCTGCCGCCGGGCCTCAGTCTGCAGCAAGTGTACGAGGCTGCGCCTTGCGCCACCTCCCGGCAACTTTTCGTCGTCGGCACCTTCTCACGCGACGCCTTCGGCGGCGGGCCGGA
>JASHSE010000419.1 GCA_030036975.1 Xanthobacteraceae bacterium
AGAAAAAATAAAAACAAGGCAAGCGGAACGCCGGCAGACGCCAACTGCAACCTCCGCACCATACGGGTGCGGCTCCGCCCCCTCCCTGACCCTCCCCCGCAAGCGGGGGAGGGAAATGGGAGGGGGCGGCGCGCCTACCGGCGTTCCACTGCGGCTCTGACGGCAGCGAACCAACGCCGCCGCTCAGCTCCAGCGACGCGCTTCCTGGGACGTGGCTGCGGCGGCCGTTACTTCGCCGTCGCCTGTCCCAGTCCAGCGCTCTGCGCGCAGGCCGGTCGTAATGCCGGCCGGGCGTCTGCCCAGAGCTGCCCGGGAGCGGAGGTGACGAGCCCCTGCCCGCGGGCACCGCTCTCGCTCCACCGCCCGGAGTGACCGGCCGGCGTCCTTGCATGAAGCGAGACGGCGCGGCCATTTAGTCGGCGCGCGGACTTTGTCAAGGATTGATTTCCGTAGCAACGAAGGCTTTGATTTTGCTTGGCTTCCCGGTTTGGCCAGGAAACGGCCATCGCATCAAAGATGATGAATTTTACCAATGAGGGCGATGATGATTCCGACCGGCCAAAGGGATTTTCAGGCGATGAAGCTCCACTATGATCTAGAATTGTAGGATGGGTTGAGCGGAGCGAAACCCATCGTGCGGTATCGCGGTTTGATGATGGGTTTCGCTTCGCTCAACCCATCCTACAGGTTATGCTCTACAGGTTATGCAATCGTCGTTCTTCCCGATCATTTGCACGCAATCTGGACTCTGCCGGAGGACGACGCCGATTTCGCGACGCGCTGGCGCCTCATCAAATCAGAATTTTTCGCGCGGCCTGAGGGGCAGCGAACGCATTTCACCGAATCGCGCCGCCAAACACGAGCGCGGTATCTGGCAGCGGCGGTATTGGGAGCATACGTTGCGTGACGAGGAGGATTTTGCGCGCCACGCCGCTTCTATTCATTTCAATCCGCACTTCGGGATGAGGGCCACTTAGGCGTGGCGTTGAACCTTTCGGACATCCATATGTCCGAGCTACAAGCACAAGCAAGGAGTCTTCATATGCAAAGACTTCTCTCTGCGGCGGCGATTTCTGCTGCGGTCCTCCTCGGCGGCTTCCCCGCCAGTGCGGCGATCAAGCACCATCGCCATCACCGCACCGTTTCGCAACCGGCTCCTCATGGCTATGCCGGCCAGCCGGAAATTGCCTGCACCAAGGGCGGGTGCATACCGGTGCCTCCCGGCTGCCACGCCGCAATGGGACGCTCGCCGAACGGTACTCCGACCAGCTTCGACGTGGCGGTTTGCGGCGACACCACGCTTTATGGCAATCGCTAGAAGCGCGATGGTTTTAGGTTGATGCGGCAGCGCTTGCGCGGCGCACTCCCTCTCCCCGGAGGGGAGAGGGTTGGGGTGAGGGGGTTCGGAAGCTGCGGATTTTTCTCAAACTTCCGAGCCCCCTCACCCTCGCTCGCTTTGCTCGCTCGACCTCTCCCCTCCGGGGAGAGGTGAAGTATCGAATCGATTTAAAATCAGCACGCTTTAAGCCGCCTCGAGCGGCCGCCCCTCGCGCTGGCGCAGCGCGCGGAGCACCGCCTCGGCGGTGAGCGGCAGCTCGGTGAGCCGTATGCCGATGGCGTCGTCGATGGCGTTGGCGATGG
This sequence comes from Xanthobacteraceae bacterium, assembly GCA_030036975.1. Classification (GTDB taxonomy): domain Bacteria; phylum Pseudomonadota; class Alphaproteobacteria; order Rhizobiales; family Xanthobacteraceae; genus BOG-931. The sequence goes on from JASHSE010000419.1 coordinate 1,642, forward strand.
CCGGCGACAGCGGCAGGGTCGAGGATTCGCCGACGCCCTTGGCGCCGAATGGCGCGTTGTGCTGATAGGCGTCGATCGCCTCGTTGATCATCACCGCCGGCAGGTCGCCGATGCCGGTGATCTTGTAGTCGGCGAGCGATGCATTGGTGACCTGGCCGCCGTCGAGATTCATCTTTTCCGACAGCGTGAAGCCGAGCTGCATCAGCGCGGCGCCGGAAATCTGCGTCTCGACGATGCGCGGATTGACCTTGGTGCCGCAATCGACGGCATTGACCATCTTGAGCACGCGCAGCCGGCCGGTCTCGGTGTCGATCTCGATCTCGGCGCCGGCGCCGGACACCATCCAGAACGGCGTGATCTGCGGCGACAGGCCGGTGTCGTGATCGGGCTCGGCATGCTCGGGCCGATAGCTGCCGGTGCCGACGATATTGCCGGCCTTCATGCCGTATTTTTTGACGAACAGGCCGGAGATCGGCGTGTTGCTGCCCTCCGGTTCGCCGACTTCGCGGCGCAGCGCCTCGATCTTGCTGCGCGCGTCTTCGGCGGCGAGCCGCACCGCGTGACCCATGTGGAACATCGAGCGCGAGCCGAGCGTGCCCATGTCGTACGGCGTCACGTCGGTATCGCGCGCCACGATCCTGACCTGCTCGGCCGGGACGTTGAGCACCTCGCCGGCGATCTGCGCCATGCCGGTGTCGGAGCCTTGCCCCATGTCGACGGTGGAGATGTAAAGCGTCGGGCTGCCGTCGGCGCCGATATTGACGATGGCGACCGAGGTGGTCGGCGACACGCAGGCTTTGAGCGCGATGGCGAGACCGCGGCCGCGCTTGCGCGTGCCGCTGCCGCGGTCGAACGGCTCGTTCCAGCGCAGCCGGTCGGCGACGTGCTCCAGGATGGCGCCGAGCGGCACGTCTTTGAGAATGGTGCCGGTCGCCTGCGGCCGGCCGTCGCGCAGCACGTTGTTCCTGCGGAATTCGACCGGGTCGATCTTGAGCGCGCGCGCGATCATGTCAGTGTCGCTCTCGTACGCGAAGGTGAGCTGCGGCATGCCGAAGCCGCGCAGCGCGCCGGCCGGCGTCATGTTGGTGTACATCGCGTAGGAATCGATCCAGATGTTTTCGATGTCGTAGGGGCCGGCGGCGACGAAGCCGGATTTGTGGGTGACGCGCGGGCCGATGTCCGCATAGGCGCCGCCGTTCCAGAACACTTCGCATTTGCGCGCGGTGATGCGGCCGGCCTTATCGACGCCGGTTTTGATGCGCACCGTCGCCGGATGCTTGGTGATCTGATAAAATTGCTCCTCCATGGTGAGCGCGATCTTCACCGGGCGGCGCGCGATCAGCGAGCACGCCGCCACCAAGGCTTCGAGCTTGATGTAAAGCTTGCCGCCATAGCCGCCGCCGAGATACGGCACCTTGATGCGCACACGGTTCTCCGGCCAGTCGAGCAGCCGCGCGATCTCGGAACGCACGAATGACGGGCCCTGCGCGCCGGAATAGATCGTGATGCTGGATTCCTTGGCGTCGGCGATCGAGGCGAACGGCTCGAACGCCACGTGCAGGCATTTCTGGGTGCGGAATTCGTGCTCGA
>JASHSE010000420.1 GCA_030036975.1 Xanthobacteraceae bacterium
CGCACTACCGTATCCCGCTCTCCGGTGACGAGCTGCGCCGCGAAGCCCTCGAATGGGCGACGACGCGCGGCGCCCGCTCCGGCCGCGTGGCCTGGCAATACGTGCAGGATTTGGCCGGCCGGCTCGGAGTCAGGACAGAAGGCAGAAATCGGAATCCTGAAGCTGAATTCTGACTTCAGATTTCGGACTTCTGACCGTCTGCCTCAAGCGCCATTGAGAAATTGCGCCGGATCGACTGGTGTTGCGCCTTTGCGGATTTCGAAATGCAATTCCGGTGAATTGACGTTGCCGGTGCTGCCGGAGCGCGCAATCACCTGACCGCGTTTGACCGCGTCGCCGCGCTTGACCAGGATTTCGCTGGCATGCGCGTAGGCGGTCACATAGCCGTTGTTGTGCCGGATCAGCACCAGATTGCCATAGCCCTTCAATTCGTTGCCCGCATAGGCGACGGTGCCATCCTCGGCGGCCTTGACAGGCGTACCGTTCGGCACGGCGACGTCGATGCCGTCGTTCTGCAGGCCATTCGGCTTGGGACCGAAGCCGGCGATCACGCGGCCGCGCACCGGCCAGCGGAAGCTCGGCAGCGAGCCGACCGGCTCGGCGGCCTTTTGCGGGCTCGGCTGCGCTTCCGCACCCACCGGGGTCGCCTTCCAGGCGCTATGCGGCGACTCGGCATTGGCGATATCGCGCGGCGTCTGCTGCGGCGCCGGTGCGGGCGCAGCCGGTTTGGCTTCGGCGCGTTGCGTCGAGCGCACGCCGGGAATGATGATGCGCTCGCCCACCCGGACCATCGTATCCGCCGGCAAATGGTTGGCGCGTGCGATTTCCAAGACCGATTTGCCGTAAAGCCGCGCGATGCTGTGGAGCGTCTCGCCCGGCGCCACCACATGGACGCCCGAGGACGCCGGCACCGCCGTTCGCGGCTCAGCCGGCGCAGGCACGCCAGCATTGGCGATGTGGCTCACTGGCGGCGCATAACCCACCGCCGGCGAGGCGCGCCGCGGAATCACCAGATGCTGCCCCGGATGAATCGTCGGGCTGGTGAGATTGTTGGCCGACATGATGGCGGAGACCGGCACGTCGTGCTTGCGCGAAATGATTTCGAGCGTCTCCCCTGGGGTCACGACGATCGGCGTGCCGCCTTCCCATGTCCATCTCGGCGGCGGCGGAGTTGGCGCCGGCACCGAGCCGGTGATGTCGCCATTGCCCGGCTGGTAGGATCCCATGCCGCGCCCGCCGCCCGAAACGCCGGTGTCGGCGCGGGCGACCGGCGGGATCGGCCGGCTTTCCACATGGCTCACTGGCCGTGGCTCCGGCCGCGACTGGATCGAACCGGTCACGTCGCTGCGCGGCGGCGGGCTGTCGGAGCCGGAAAAGTCGCTGAAACGGCCGGTATCGCTGCAGCTTGCAGCAGCAAACCCTATTAATGAAATGGCAACCACTTGCGGCCAGAAGGCCGACCGACGCAACGCGCACATGGTTACTCGCTCGTACGCAACAAACGCTAGCGCGCGACTACACAGCAATGCGGTAAACAGGCGTTTAAGTATTTGAACCGCTGTTTAATAAAACCGACCTGTGGCAAAAACGCTACAATTGCTTCTACAATTGCTTTTACAATTCCTTGGCTTGGCCGGGTAAGAGCGGCACGAAACGCACTGCAATCAACTCTTCACGTTCAAGCTCGCCGTTGGGCAGCCTGGTCAGTTTGACGATGTATTGCGGGCCTTTGCGGACGCCGAGCGGCAGCACCATCTTGCCGCCGTCGGCGAGCTGGGCGGCGAGCACCTCGGGCACTTGTTCGGCCGCCGCAGTCACCATGATTCTATCGAATGGCGCCCGGTCCGGCGCGCCGGCAAAGCCGTCGCCGGCGATAACGGTGACGTTGGCATAGCCCAGCGTCTTGAGCCGGTCGCGCGCGGCATCGGCGAGCGTGCGATAGCGCTCGATGCTCACGACCTCGCGGGCGATCCGCGACAGCACCGCCGCCTGGTAGCCCGAGCCGGTGCCGATCTCGAGCACGCGGTGCTGCGGCCGAACCTCGAGCTGTTCGGTCATGTAGGCCACGACATACGGCTGGCTGATGGTCTGGCCGCACGCAATCGGCAGCGCTTGGTCCGCATAGGCGCTTTCGCTGTATTCGGTGGCGACGAAATGCTCGCGCGGCACCTCGTCCATCGCGCGCAGTACCGCCTGATCGCTGATGCCGCGGCGGCGGAGCGTGAGTTGAAACTCCATCCGTTCGACGTCGGCGGCTGGTTCGGCCACGCTAAGCCTCGGAGTTCGAGTGTGATCCTTTTATCACTATGCCTTCCGCCTCGACATCGGTTCCGCTTCGGAACGTCGAGGCCACACGCTCCCCACTAATAAATTTTCGGAACATCGGAACAAATCAACGACTGAAGCGTTTGTCGCAGTCCACAACAACGGGGGCGACGGCCGCTCGGCTTTGCGCTATAGTAGCACGCCGCGCATCGCTTGGCTTCTCTCTAAATTTTGCACTAGGCACGGGGTGGAGATGACGGCCGAGAATACTGCCGCAGGTAGGCGCGTCCTCGTGGTTGAGGACGAACCGATGATCCGTCTGT
>JASHSE010000421.1 GCA_030036975.1 Xanthobacteraceae bacterium
AGATCGTAGGCATCAAGCCCAACCACGCCCGAATTGGTCATCGCCCCTTGGCTGAAATAGAGCCAGCCGTCGGGCCCAACCGCTGCCATGTTGGTGTGGTAATTGCCGCGGCCGGGCAGGCCATCGAGTACGGTCATCCGCTCGCCGCCCGGCGTCCAGCGGCTGATGCGGCCAGGGAAGCCGCCTTCCGCAATATAGAAACCGCCGTCATGCGCAGTCAGTCCGTTCACGGGCGCGCGCAGGTCGTCGAGCACCAGTGTGGAGGAACTGTCCGCTTCGACACGCCGGATGCGTCCACCCGGCTTGGCGCCGGCGAACGGCAGGCCGCTTTCCGCGACATAGACGGTGCCATCGTCAGCGACCGCGGCGCTGGTCGGAAAGTCCAAGCCACCGGCAGCTTGCGCGACGCCAAGCGTCGGCGTTTCGGCCACGGCGCTGTCAATCACGTCGGCACCGGAAAATTTCATCGTTCAGCCGATCCCGGACACGGCAAGGCCGACCAGCATGACACCGCAAGCCACGGCGCCCCATTGCGTCGCCGCGCGGAACATGAGGCCGGCCGTAGCGCAGGCCGCGACGGCGAGGATCCCGGTTACGGCGCCGCTCACGACAATGACCAACGGCGGAAGAACGGCGACATCCTGTGAGGCGCCGGCGATCAAATTGTCGATGCTGAGCAGCAGCGTGAGTACGATCAAGGCCCATGGATTGCCGACGAAAGTTGCCGGGCGCGCCTTGATCCAGGCAAGACCGAGCACGGCGACGCCCAAGGTTGCCAGCACGCCGGCGCGGGCGGCATCGAGCGCCAGGAATTTCGGCAGCCACGCCGCAGCGAACGTGGAGCCGAGCAACGTCATTCCGGCTTCGGCAACGGCAAAGGAGAGACCGAGCAGAGCGGTGCGGCGGGCACCGATGCGCAGCGGTCCGAGCGCGAAGCCAACCGCGATGTTATCGAGGCCAAGCGCGCCGATGATCATGTCGTAGCACTCCCCGCTGGCCCTGGCTTCATTCCATAAATGCGCAGCACGCCGCCGTCGCCGCCGAAGACCAGCGCGCCGGCCACGACATAGTCGCCGCAGACGGCCGGCCCGATGCAATAGCCATAGCCGCCGTTGAAGCCGCCGGTCTGCTCGCCGAGCTGGTCCTCGAACAGCATGGTGCCGTCCGCGACCGAAAGCGCGTAGAGCGAGACAAAGGTGGTGGTCATGAACACGACATCGTTGACCACCGCGGGCGAGGCGAGGCCGGACTCGGTGACATTGGTGTAGAGCGGTGGGCGCGCCTTGGTGTAGCGCGGCGGATTGCCGGTATCGACCGGCCAAGCGTCGTTGAGCGTCGCGTAGTCAAGTGCGCGCATGAACGGCGTGTTCGCGGTGTCGATGCCGGCGGCGACCGAGTGATAATTGTTGCCGCCGATGCCGACGAAGATCTTGCGGCTGGGCGGATGAACAGCCGCCGTGCTGTAGATGCCGGAATAGTTCTCGCCCTGGTCGGCGTCGGACTGGCGGTTGGCGATGCGCGGATTCTGCACGTTGCCGGCGGCCTGTGCGTTGGATGGATGCGGATCGACCGTCGGAATTTGCGTGCCGTCATTATAGGTCGGCAGCAGTTGCCGCCACTTCACCGGCGCCAGGGTGTCGGCGTCGAGGACATGAAAGGAGCCGTTCTTGCAGCCCACCCCGACCGCGCGTTGCGTGCCGAGGTCGAACAGCGTCGGCGAAGCGCCGACATCGACGTCGATGTCGCTATCGCGATAATTGCTCGCGGCGGGTATCTGATAGAACGCAACAAAGGCTCCGGTCCCGGCGTCAAGCGCGAGCAAGCCGTTCGACCAGCCTAGTGTCGGTAATACAGTGTCGGGCACGCCGTTGCCGGTCGGGCAGTAAAGCCGATTGAGCTTCTCGTCATAGGCGATACAGCCCCAGACCGAGCAGCCGAGCGTCACCGGCGTGGTCGGATTGCTGGTAAACATCTTCGGCAGCGTCTTGGAATCGACCGTATTCGCGGGCAGGTCGTTCGGCTTGTTGGGTTGGCCGGCCACGTATTGGTTGGTGCAATAAATCCAGATGACGTTGCCGCTGGCGGCGTCGAGGCAGAACACGAAGCTGTTGAGCGTCGGGTTCTCACCCTCGCCAATCCCCAGATAGACGCGGCCGTTGACCACCAGCGGCGCCGACCAGCCGGCCGCCGGCGGCGGCTCGATGTTGATGTCATCGCCGGGTTGAAACGTATCCACCGGCTGATTATGGGCAAGGTCGCGGGTGCGCAGGCTGACCGACCAGACTGGCTTCAGGTCGCTGGCATTGAGACAGTAGAGTGTGGCGTTGAAGCCGACGAAATAGACTTTGCCGGTCTTGCTGTCGCCGACGACGGTCGGCGTCGACCCCATGCCGCAGAAGCCGTGGGTGTCGCGCTCGTTTTCGTTGATCTGCCACGTGAACTTGGCGGCGGTGGCGCCAGTGGCGAGATTGATTTTCAAGAGCGTGCCGCCGAGTTCGCCGACCTGCTCGCGCGAATTGGCCAGCCCGACGAAGACGAAACCGTCACTCACCGCCGGGACCGAAAGGATCGGGCCACCAATGTTCAGCGTGCGCAGCACGCCGAACTGGCCGCCGGTCAAGGCAGCGGCGTTGATCCTGCTGCCCGAGCCGACATAGCCGGTGTGGGCGGGATCGCCGTGGTACATCCACCAGCCGGTGCTCGTCGCCATGTTCGATCTCTCTTATTTGGACCGCAGCACCAGCGACCAACTATAGTCGGCGATGCCGGCGCCGTAGTGGCACTGCATGCAGCTGTTGCCGCCGGCGCCGGCGCCGTCGGTCTGCGATTGGAAGAAGGTCTCCATCGCCGTGTTGACCGCGTTGTTGACCGGGAAAGGTTGGCCGGAATCCTTCGGATAGATGCCCTGGTCTTCCTTCGGCTTGAACTCGCTCTGGGGAACGGGATCGGCCGGCCATTGGGTGATGACGAGTTGATAATTGGTCCACACTGTCTTGGCGAGCAGCTTGCGATAATAGTTGTTGATATCGACGGTCGAGGCGCCGGTCGGCGTGGTCGGGATCGGATTGAGCCGGGTGACCTGGGCTTTCACGCGCTTGCCGGCCGGGACTTCATGCTTGCTCGCCGGCCGGTTGGCCCAGCCGCCCACAGTCGGCGGATTGTCGGTGCCGTTGTTAAGCGTCATGCGGCCGGCCGGTTTGGAACCGTCGTCGTTGGGGACGTTGTCGACCTGCTCGAAGCTCGACCAGACCCATTGCGGCAGGCCATCGACCTTGTGGCCGATATGGAAGGCGACGAGTCCCAGGGTGACATCGCGGCAAACCGGGTTGCCGGTGGATTCATCAAGGATCACGCCCTTGACCGTGTAGTAGCGGGAGGAATCGTCGGCCGGCGTCAGCTGCTTCCATGCCGCTTTCAGCATGATGGCGCCTTCCCGATAGGGCTTCGGCGAACTGATCGGCATGGCGATCGGCGTCTTCATCTCGGCCTGCATCAGGTTCTTGGCGAGATAGAGCTGGTTTTGCCGCACAAACTCGTATTGATCGGCGTTGAAGCGGATTTCGTAATAGATGTAATTGTTGTTCTGATCGACCAGCGGGTAGGAAAAGGCCTGGTCGACGTCTTGGAGCAGCGTCCCCGATTTTGCCGCCATCAGCAGGATCTTGCTGCCAAGCACGCTCTCGCCGCAGATCGTGTTGGTGCCTTGCAAGCTCGAGAACGGCACGGGCGGGCTGCTATCGATGCGATAGAGCGCAGCGGCCATGCGGTAGGTGCCCCAGACGCTCAGATAGCTTTGGCCGGCGTTGAGAAAGACGCTTGGGTCGTGCGGCGACTCGGGCACGCCGCGTTCGTTGGGCACGGCCGGCCAGTTGAGCGCGATGAACGAGCGCCAAGAGAAGTCATCGAAGCAAGGACGGGCGTCGAGCGGCGTAGCCGTGGCGGGCACGTTGACGACCACCGGTATGATTCCGCTGAGCGGCAGCGGCGGGCGGCAACTCGATGAGGCTACGTTCGCTGAGTTCTGCTGCGCCTGGGTCGGCCAATTGGCGAGCAGCGCGCACGCCACGATAAGCGGGCTGGCGAGCAGCCGGCTGATGTCGTGCCAGTCGATGGTGTGAGCCATGCGACCCGCCACGAGACGTGTCCCCGCTATCGAATTTGATTCTACCGACGTGTCTTGCGTATGACAACCTGTGGACGACGATCAAGTTGGACGCGTTTTAATGTTGTCTCGCTGCGGCTTACGGTTTAGGATCGCACGGAATCGCGTCGCCCGCCCGCCAAAATCAAAACAAATTCACGCAACCGCATATTTGAGGAGGAGCGTCGATGAGCGCATTTGGCGGAATCATCGCTGCGCATGGCCGCTGCGCCATGCTTGTCATCATTGCAGCGTCGGCAAGCTTGGTGATCAGTACGGCGCGTGCGCAGACGCCGGACAGCTTGCACACTTATTACACCGGCGGCGTGCACAACGACAAAGATTGTCTACCTCCGT
>JASHSE010000422.1 GCA_030036975.1 Xanthobacteraceae bacterium
CCAAACAAAACTACCTCGTCATTGCCGGGCTTGACCCGGCAATCCATGGTGCGTTGCCGCTGCATGGATGCGCGGGTCAAGCCCGCGCATGACGATGTGAAAAACCTCGGACTCATTCCTGCGGCAACAACCCGCGATAGTCGCGCTCGTAATATTCGGCGCGCATGCGGTTCTCGGCGCCCTCGCGCGTCATGCGCTCGGCGTATTCCCGGCGCAGGAACGGATCCTCCATGTAGTACGGGATGGCGGTGCCGCCTTCCGGAATATCCATCGCCGTGTAGTCGGTGTGCTTCTCGCCGGGCGGGCCGGGCTCGCGGCCGGGATTGTGCGGGCCGAACCACGCGGTCAAACGGAACGGCTCCTTGGAGGCGCCGAAATGCTGGTGATACCAGCGGGCGCCGCCGGGCGCGGCCGAGACCATGCCGACCGGCTCGTAATCGACGCGCTTGATCTCGTCGGTCTTGCCGTCCTGCCACGGCGTGATGCCGAGCCGCTCCGGCCACGTATAGGTGTAGCCCTTGCCCTTGATGCAGATCAGCACCGCGGCCGAGGTGTGGGCGTGCGCCTTCGAGTAATGGCCGTTCTCGTGCTGGCCGATCCACAGATAGAACTGATTGCCGGTCATGAACGGCTCGACGCGGCGCCAGCCGGGCGAGCGGCGATTGTCGAGCGGCAGGTCGCAATTGACGATGTCGGGAATGAAGTTGGTGCGGCGCATGGCCAGCCCGCGCACCGGATCGGGCTCGATGTCGTCCTTGTATTTGTAGAAATCGTCGGCGCCGGAAAAGCGGTCGCGGAACTGATAGGGGCAGTTGAAGATCGCGTCGGTATTGTTGAGGAGATTGAGAATATTGGGCGCGGTGGTGCCGCCCAGAAGCAGCGCCGGCGCGGAGCTGGCGTTGACGATGCGGTGCATGGCGTTGACCGGAATCGAGAACAGCGAGCCCTTCTGCCATTCGAACACGTGACGCCTGGTGTCGCCGTCGAGCCAGACTTCGGTCGAGCCGCGGCCTTCGACCACCAGATAGACTTCCTCGTACATGTGCTTTTCGGGATGAAGCGCGCCCGCGCCCGGCACTTCGACGAGGTAAGAGCCCCATTTGCCTTCGGTGCCGTGCAGCTGGATGTAGGTGCCGCGGCCGCCCATGCGCTGCCACGGCTTGAGCGGCAGGTTCTGCACCTTGCTCACCCCGATATCCCGGTAGATCGGGATGTCCTCGGATTCCATGAACAGGTCGTAGGGCGTTTTCGGCCGGCTGAACTTGCCGAAGCCGGCGCGCTTGAAGCCCGTCGGCTCGTGCCAGTGAACTTGTCCGGCGATCTCGTGCATGGCGGGGCTCCTTGAATTTTTTTGCGGCGACGAAAAGCTCGCACCCCGCAAGCGCTCGGCTTGCGCCCGTCGCGATCTTGTTGTCGCGTGTTTGCGCGAATTTTTCCTCCATGTACAATGCGTTCCCACCCAATGCAACGGGCGCTGAAGCAGGATGATTTAAGTCGATGGCGGTTGCGCTGGCACCGCGACTCCCTCTCCCCGCAGGGGAGAGGGAGTCACACTCATAATGTTGCACGTTTTCGCTTTCGGAGGTGCCGTGTCCGCGCGTGTCCTTCCGCTGAATTTGCACGGCAAGACCGGGCCGGTGGCGCAGAGCGTCCGGATCGATCAGCTCGTAATCGCCGGCTGGACCGGGCGCGACAAGGCGGCGGTCGAGAAGCACATCGCGGAACTCGCGGCGCTCGGCGTCAAGCGCCCGCCGACCACGCCGGTGTTCTATCGCGTCGCCGCGGCGCGGCTGACGCTCGACGACGAGATCGAGGTTTTAGGCGAGACCTCGAGCGGCGAAGTCGAATTCGTCCTGCTGCAGCATGCCGGCCGGCTTTGGGTCGGCACCGGCTCCGACCACACCGACCGGCAGGTCGAGACCTACCAAGTGTCGGTGTCCAAGCAGATGTGCGACAAGCCGATCGCCGCGGACTTTTGGGCCTACGGCGACGTCGCGCCGCATTGGGACAGGCTCGTGCTGCGCTCGCATATGTCCGCGCAGGCCGGGCGGGCGCTCTACCAGGAAGGCTCGGTCGCGGCGATGCTCGACCCGAAGGAGTTGATCGCGCAGTTCACAGACAAATCGGGCCTCGCCGATGGTACGCTGATGTTCTGCGGCACGCTCGCCGCGCGCGGCGGCGTGCGGGCGTCGAACGATTTTGCCTGCGAGCTCGAGGACCCGGTTCTCGGCCGCAAGATCGGCCATCGCTACCGCGTCCGCACGCTGCCGATTCTGTGAACCGAAATGATTTTGGATCGATTCGAGGCCGGGTCTTGTTTACTTCACCTCTCCCCGGAGGGGAGAGGTCGAGCGACCCCCGACTTGATCGGGGGGAGCGAGGGTGAGGGGGTTCGGAAGTTTCAGAAAAATTCTGCAGCATCCGAACCCCCTCACCCCAACCCTCTCCCCTCCGGGGAGAGGGAGTGCGCCGTGCCCGAACCATCACCTCGACCTAAAATCATCATGCTCTGAACCGAAGAAAGAAAGAAAGAAAGAAAGAAAGAAACGCCAAATGCCGATGAACAAGCCGCATCTCGAGTTTCACAAGATCGACATGAGCAAAGGCTGGCTGACGCCGCCCGGCTATCCGTCCGGCATCGAGCAGAAAATTCTCGCCAGCGATCTCGACGAGACGCGCAAGATGGGCAGCCGCACCCGGCTCCTTCGCTTTGCGCCCGGCGTCTACACCACGGCGCCGTTCGTGCACGACCATTGGGAAGAGGTCTATCTGGTGTCCGGCGATCTCGTGGTCGGCAACGACGCCGACGGCAAAGGCGGCGAGCCGTTCGAGGCGCCGACCTACGCCTGCCGGCCGCCCGGCGTCCATCACGGCCCGTTCCGCTCCGACCGCGGCTGCCTGCTCTACGAGATTCACTATTACGACGAGAGCAAGAAGTGACGCCTTGTCATCGTCCGCGAAAGCGGACGATCCAGTAATCGCCGCATCCGGCAAAAAGTCGGGTGGGCGTCGAAACGACTGCAGTCAGTCCCTATTCGTTGCAGCCGCCTCGATCTTCTCCATCGCGTCGCTGACGGTGAAGCTCGCGGGCTTGCTGCGCGGTGGAAAGTCTTTGAAGCTGTCCAGGTATTTGGCCACGAAGGCTTGCGCAGGCACTTGGATAAAGACCCGATGCGTCATCCAAAGCGCATACTCGATGCTCTCAGGGCCGCGCTCGAAAGGGTCCGAGCGTAGATTGTACAACTTCGGCACTCGTAGCTTGGTGAATTGTCCCGTCCAAACGCCCACTGGAGCCTCGGGGGAAATCTCCGTGTTCTGTTCAAGGAAGGCGATCTTCCATTGTTGGTAGCGCAGCGCCATGAGGTCGGCATCGTCACTCCAGTACAAGAAGTCCTTGCGCGGAGATTCCTTGTCGTCACCCTTCAAGAAGGGTAACAGGTTGTAACCATCGAGGTGGACCTTGAAGCTTTTGCCGTTGAGCGTGTGGCCCTGTTTCAGCTCCTCGACCAGATTCGGGTCGCCGTTGGCTGCCGCGAAGGTCGGGATGAAATCTTCGTGCGCGCACATGTCGTTGACGACGGTTCCAGGCTTGATGATACCCGGCCAGCGGATCAGGCATGGCACGCGAAAGGCGCCCTCCCAGTTGGTGGCTTTCTCGCCGCGAAACGGCGTCGAGCCGCCGTCAGGCCAGGTCATTTCTTCCGCGCCGTTATCGGTCGTGTAGACGACGACGGTGTTGCCGGCAGCGCCGAGGTCGTCGAGCAGCTTCAACAACTGGCCGACATGTCCGTCGGTCTCTACCATGCCATCGGGATAGATGCCGAGGCCGGTCACGCCCTGCGACGACGGCTTGAGATGCGTGAAGACGTGCATCCGCGTGGTGTTGAAGTAGCAGAACCAAGGTGTGCCGGCTTTCTGCTGCCGGTTGATGAAGTCCTTGGCGGCGGCGAGAAACTCCTCGTCGATGGTCTCCATGCGCTTGGTGTCGAGCGGGCCGGTGTTTTCGATCACCTGCTTGCCGACGCGGCCGAAGGCCGGATCGACCGTTGGATCATCGACATCGGTGGCCTTGCACTTGAGCACGCCGCGCGGCCCAAATTTCGCCCGGAAGGCTGGATTCTTCGGATAATCGGGGTTTTCCGGCTCTTCCTCGGCGTTGAGATGATAGAGATTGCCGAAGAATTCGTCGAAGCCATGCACCGTCGGCAGGTGCTCATTGCGGTCGCCAAGATGGTTCTTGCCGAACTGCCCGGTGGCGTAGCCGAACGTTTTCATGACATCGGCCACGCTCGGATCGAGCGGTCCGAGCCCAAGAGCGGCGCCTGGCAAGCCGACCTTGGTCAGGCCGGTGCGGATGGGCGACTGGCCGGTGATGAACGCAGCGCGGCCCGCGGTGCAACTCTGCTGACCGTACCAGTCGGTGAACACAGCGCCCTCGCGGCCGATGCGGTCGATGTTGGGCGTGCGGTAGCCCATGACGCCCATGTTGTAGGCGCTGATGTTGTACCAGCCGATGTCGTCGCCCATGATGAAGAGGATGTTGGGCTTGCCACCGGATGGCGGCGCGGGCTGCTGCTGCGCCTGTGCAACCGCGACGCGGTTACCAGCGGCGATCGCAGATGCCGCGGCGAGCGTGGTGCCGCCGAGCAGCATGTTGCGGCGATTGAGTGCCGCTTGCTTTACCTGATGCTTTACCCGGGACTTGTCTTTATTGTCAGGCATGTCTCACTCCCGTTTCTGATGACACAGCGAAATCCGACGTGGCTCGTGGACGTATCCACCGCTTCGGCGTAGCGCGCGGCCGGGCGGCAGCGGCGGCAGTAATTCGGCGCGCACAAAGCGGACCGCCTTTGATGATTGCGGGCAATTTCGACCCGCGGTCGTAGCTACCGTCCTCCGGCCCGCCAGGCGGATTATCCGGAATGCAGCAGCCCTCGGCTGCAAAGAAAAATGTAAAGCGTTGCCGAATTGATCATCTTTCGAGAACTTGTCGTTTCTTATTTATTCTTAGCGCCCGGCATCACCCGCTGCCGTAAGTATTGCGCGCACCCGGCACTCCTGGCGACGATAGTTTTAAACCTCGATCGATGCAGATCTTTACGAGTCTCATGTTGCCGCCAAGTCACGGTCGGCGCGATTCGCTCGACCATGTGGATATCGCTGGCTGAACCGATGGTCGCGTGTCGGCAACTCGCCTAAGCTCGTGCTGCGACGACGTTCTGCTTTAGGGAGAGAGCGAGCCGAAAATTAACGGGGGCCGTTCATGCGATCGAAATGCCGCGCGAAGCGCTGTATCGGCGCTGAATTGACTCGGCGATCATCCGGTCGAATGCGTCTTTTATCGCCGCTTGCTGCAGTCACACTCGCCGTCGCTGCCACGGTGGCCCCGCCGACCGTATCCCTTGCTGACGAAGACGGCGTCAGCTTCTGGATTCCTGGTCTGTACGGGAGCCTCGCCGCAGCGCCGCAGGTGCCGGGCTGGGCGGTCGCGGTTGTCAATCTCTATAATCCGGTGGCCGCGTCCGGAAATGTCGCTGCCGCGCGCGAGATCACCATCAACAGGTTTTCTGGCGCGGTGAGCGTCAACCTCAATGTCAATCTGAGGGCCACTCCCGATCTCGTCCTGGTCAATCCGACTTATGTGTTTGCAACGCCGGTGCTCGGCGGGCAATTGGCCGTCAGCATGGCTGGCGCCTATGGACGCAGTATTGCCGACCTCGACGGCACGCTCACGCTCACCGGACCCAACGGCGGCACGATCACGCGGCAAGGCGCGATCGACGACGCGCGCGACGGCTTCAGCGATCTCTACCCGACGGCGACGCTGCGCTGGAACAACGGCGTGAATAACTGGATGGTCTACGGCACCGGCGATATCCCGGTCGGCACCTATGATTCAAGCAATCTCGCCAATCTCGGTATCGGCCACGGCGCGGCAGATGCCGGTGTCGGCTATACCTATTTCGATGAGAAAACCGGGCATGAGTTCTCCGCCGTCACCGGGCTTACTTACAATCTCGTCAATCCGAGCACGGGCTATCAGAACGGCATCGATTGGCATCTCGACTGGGGGGCGTCTCAGTTCCTAACCAAGACCTTTCAAGTCGGCGCCGTCGGCTATTTCTACGATCAGCTTACGCCCGACAGCGGCTGTCTGCCGGCACTGTGCCCGTTTGAGTCACGCACCGTCGGGATCGGCCCGCAAGTGGGCGTCATTTTTCCTGGTAAGTCGGTGCAAACCTATGTCAATCTGAAAGGCTACTGGGACATTGCCACGCAAGACCGCGCCTCCGGGGCCAGCGTTTGGCTGACGCTTTCGTTCTCGCCAAGTCCGCCGTCGCACGAAAGCGAAACATCGCCGATGGCCGCCAAGGCGCTGTCGCACCAATGAGGTGATCAACCTCACGATCTGCGGTCCGATAGGAGATTCAATCCTTGCCGACTGCGATGTCGCCTTGGGTCATAAGCGACGTTTTCGGAGCACGCCCGCGATGTCGGATATGCCTCCAACAACGACCAAATATCACCAAGCAAAACGAACCTGGGGCAAACCTAGAGCATATCTCCCTCAGATAGCACCACGTTCTCGTCATGCCCGGGACGGGTTCCCCGCCGCGCAAGCGCGGCCGGGACCCCACGCCCGGCAATGATGAATGAAGGAGCTCGATTCGATTACAGCGCGTAGGATGGGTTGAGCGGCAGCGAAACCCATCATGCAGCCTCGACGCCAACGATGGGTTTCGCTTCGCTCAACCCATCCTACGAACTGCTCAGGTCGCGCGCGTACGCCTGAACCTTTCAATCGCCATGTCGGCGCTGTCCTGCATCGTCGTCCCCGGATTTCGCTACGCTCAATCCGAGCTATTTGCTATTTGCTGCCACAATTCGAAAATGCCCGTACTTTCCTCGCCTTAGCTGAAAAAATGCGAATCATGGCGGCGTTGTCACAATTTCTGCGCCCGCACATCAGCCAAACAGAGGGAAAAAATTATCGTCGGATCAGAGGGATGACTCGCCGCGGCGGAATGTCTTGAATTCGCGCCGCACGACGAACTAAAAAAACTCATCTCGCTCGTCCAAGGGCACATTCCGGATGCGATCCTGAAGGTGGAGCGAGTGCGGCGCCTGCGCGCGGTTTCGCACACCGCACGCGGGCGGTTCGGAAACTCGCCCGGCCGGCCACGACGCCGGTCTGCCAGGAGCTGGCTGCCCGGGGCGCGGATCGGTTGTCCGCGACCATGAAGCGCGGGACCGGACTGAGCCGAAGCCGCGAGGTTTTGGCCAGAGCCGCGACGGAGCGCCGAAAGGCGAGCGCGCCCCGCACAGCGGGTGGTCCGCGGTAACGCGGATCGTCCGCGGCGCGCGCCGCACCGGTCAGCGGGTTCGGGTGCTCTCATCCGAAGCGCCGGTTGCGGATCTGGACTACGCGCCTCTCGGCGCTCCGCCTCCCCTTATTTTATTTGGAGGCAAAGCTTTCGTGCAGTGGCTTGGCAAAGCTCGGGCGCCAACAAAAAACGCGTCGCGAGAATGAGAATGCGCGTCTTCACCCTCCCCTGCAGGGGGCGGGTCGGCGCGCGAAGCGAGCCGGGGTGGGGTCCGGCGCCGCTCATTAAAACCGGACCCCACCCCGATGCCTCGCTCACGCTCGGCATCGACCCTCCCCCTGCAGGGGAGGGTGAAGACGAAGGGGCGCCGGACTCGACGCTTCACTTTCGTCGCAAGAGTTTCGTCGCGGCTTGCGCCCCCTCCGCCGCGCTGCTGTCGCAGCGCGGTCCCCCTCACCCGCGAAGCGGGGGAGGATGAAGAACGCGCCGGATGGCCCCCTTGCATCCGTCGTCCCCGGGTGTTCGAGTGGATTATACCCAAACCGATCGGATGCACGCCTATCGGCCATTGAATCTACGGAAGACAGGACCATGCTTACACCAGACCTGAAAAAGCCGGCGTTGCGGTCGTATCTGGCCGCCAGCAAAAACTTTGCCTCCGGCGCGCAGACGCCGCGTCGGTTCCTCGACGACTCGCTGGCGCTCGGCCTGCAGGCCATCGGCTATTTCGACCGCGGCGCCGACGCTTTCGCCATCGCCGCGTGGCTGATGCAGGCGCGCTGAAGAACCGCAATGGACGCGCCGCCGGACTTGCCCGCCGCGCTTGATTGCTACCGCGAGGAGCCGCAGAACGCGGCGCGCGGCTACCCCGATCTGCATGAGCATGTGCTGGCGCTGGCGCGCGCCGGGCTTCTGGTGGTGATCGACGAGCCGATCAACAAAGACACCGAGATGCATCCGCTGGTGCGCTGGCAATATCGCGGCGGCATTGCCGAGAGCGGGCGCAAGGCGTTTTTGTTCACGAAAGCCACCGACGGCCACGACGCGCGCTACGGCGACATCGCGGTGCTGGTCGCCGGCCTTGCCGCCAATCGCGACGTCTACCGCATCGGCTTCGGCCGGCCGCTCGACGAGATCGGCGCCGCCTGGGTCAAAGCTTTGGCCGCGCCGATAAAGCCGCGCGTGATCGACGAAGCGCCGTGTCAAGACATTTGCATCCTGGGCGATGCGCTGGACAAACCCGGCAACGGCCTCGACGGCCTGCCGGTGCCGATCTCGACGCCCGGCTTCGACAACGCGCCGTATCTGTCCGCCGGCCATTACATCACCAAGGACCCGGACAGCGGCCGCCAGAACGTCGGCAATTATCGCGGCCAGCTCAAGGCGCCGCGCCGGCTCGGCATGAATCCGTCGGTCGAGCTGAACGCCGGCATTTACCGGCATTGGCGCAAATGCAAGGAGCGCCGCGCGCCGCTGCCCTGCGCGGTGGTGGTCGGCTGTCCGCCGGTCGTGTCCTACGCCGCCGTGCAGAAAATGCCGGAGCATCTCGACGAACTGGCGGTCGCCGGCGCGCTTGCCGGCGCGCCGATCAACGTCGTGCGCGCCAAGACCGTCGATCTCTTGGTGCCGGCCGAGGCCGAGATCGTCATCGAAGGTTTGATCGATACCGAATATCTGGAGCCGGAGGCGCCGTTCGGCGAATCGCACGGCTACGTCAATCTGCAGGAATACAACGCCTTCATGAACGTCACCGCGATCACGCGGCGGCGGCACGCCATCCTCACCTCGTTCATCAGCCAGGTGACGCCGAGCGAATCGAGCGTCATTCGCCGCGTCGCCATGGAGCCGGTGTTGCTGCACCACCTGCAAACGGTGCTCGGCATCAAGTCGGTCAAGCGCGTCGCCATGCACGAGCCGCTGACCAGCCTGTACGCGGTGCTCGGCATCCAGTTCGCGCGCGGCGCGCCGGCGACGGAAATCTGGCGCGCGCTCGACGGCGCCGCGACCTTGCATCGCTTCGCCGGCAAGTGGGTCATCGCGGTCGACGAAGACATCGACCCGGAAAACGCCGACGCGCTGTTGTGGGCGATGTCGTATCGCTGCCAGCCGCAGCACGATCTTCTGGTGGTGCCGCACAAGCATCCGGGCCACGGCCCGCGCGGGCCGCGCGACGATGGCGAGACCGCGTCGGTGCTGATCGACGCTACGCTCAAGGGCACCTACGCGCCGGTTGCGCTGCCGCGGCGCGAATACATGGAGCGGGCGCGCGCCATCTGGGAACGGCTCGGGCTGCCGGCGCTTAAGCCGGAAAATCCGTGGCACGGCTACGAGCTCGGCCACTGGCCGGCCGAGCTGGAACGGCAGGCCCGCATGGCCGCGGCCAGCGATTACTTCGCGCTCGGCCGCGACATGAGCAATCAGCGCCGCAGCGACGTGGCCATGAATGCGCCGGTGGTGCGGGAGGATGAATAGGAATAGCAGGCATGCGCACCATCGACGCTTTCAATCATTTTTTCCCGAAGCGCTATTATGAGGCGCTGCTGCAGACGCCGGCCGGCGCCAAGGATCTTGGCAAGCGCGTGCGTGGCATTCCGGCTTTGTCCGATCTCGATTTGCGGCTGCGCATCGTCGAATCGTTTGAGAATTATGCGCAACTTCTGTCCCACGGGCTGCCGCCGATGGAGCGGCTGTGGGGACCGGACAATTCGCCCGACATGGCGAATATCGCCAACGATGGTCTCGCCGAGATCGCGGCAAGGCATCCAAAACATTTCGTCGGCTGGTCGGCCCTGTTGCCGAT
>JASHSE010000423.1 GCA_030036975.1 Xanthobacteraceae bacterium
CGGGATGCATGTCGGCGTGGAAGAAACCATCGCGCAACGCCTGGCGCAGAAACGTTTGAATGAGCGCGCGGGCGAGCTGGCGCAGATCAAAACCTTTGGCCAGCAGCGCGGCGCGGTCGGACAGCGGCGTGCCGTCGATCCATTCCAGCGTCAGCACTTCCTTGCTGGTGCGGTCCCAATCGACGGCCGGCACGCGAAAATCCGGATCGTCCTTGGTGTTCTCGGCCATCTCGGAGAGCGCCGCCGCTTCGAGCCGAAAATCCATCTCGATCAGCACCGAGCGGCGCAGCGTGTCGACGACTTCGACCAGGCGCAGCCGGCGCGCTTCGGCGGAGTACGCCTCGGCGTACCGCGCCGCGAAGGTGAAGGCGCGCAGGTCGGCGTGAAAGCGCTGCTCGATATTGGGCCGCAGCACCTTGACGGCGACAGCGCGGCGGCCGGTCGCGGTCGCGACCTCGGCACGGTGCACCTGCGCGATCGAGGCAGCGGCGACCGGTGGGCCGAAGCTCGCGAATACCGTGCCGATCGGCCGGTCGAGCGAGGCGGCGACCGCGGCTTCGGCCTCGGCTTGCGGGAACGGCGGCATCTGATCCTGCAGCCGTTCGAGATCGCGGGCGAGCGCGACGCCGACCACGTCCGGCCGGGTCGCCAAGAACTGGCCGAGCTTGACGTAGCTCGGCCCGAGCCGCGTCAGCGCCGTCGACAGCCGCGCCTGCGCGCTGCCGCGGCTCGGCCGCTCCAACAGGCGCGCGATGCGCAGGCCGAAGCGCGCCGGCCCCGGCACCAGCGCCGGGTCGATCAGGCCGAAAACGCCTTCGCGGGCCAGCACGAAGCCGGCGCGGGTCAACCGCACCAGATGCGCAGGGCCGCTGATCATATGGTATCCAGTCGATGGATTCCGCTCATTCCCGCGACCCGCCTACGCTCGCGGGGCGAGCTACGGCGGGTTTGCAGTCCGCCGAAGCGCATCGCGCGAAGGCGGAAAGCGGGAATCCAGAGTTGGAAAGAACTGGGTCCCCGCTTTCGCGGGGACGAGCGGAAGGAGAACCGATCATCCAAATTGCTGATCACAAGCGCCAGCCGGAATGCAGCGCCACGATGCCGCCGCTCATGGTCTTATGCGTCACCCGCGCAAAGCCGGCCGCGCGCAGCATGGCCGCGAACGTCGGCGGATTGGGAAAGCGGCGGATCGATTCGACGAGATACCGGTACGACTGGGCATCCCCGGCGACGACGCGGCCCAGCGCCGGAATGACGTTGAACGAATAGAGGTCGTACAGGCGGTCGAGGCCCGGCACGTCGACGGCGGAAAATTCGAGGCAGACAAATTTGCCGCCGATCTTGAGCACGCGGAACGCTTCGGCGAGCGCCGCATCGATGCGTGTCACGTTGCGGATGCCGAAGGCGATGCTGGCGGCATCGAAGCTGCGGTCGCCCAACGGCAGCGCCTCGGCATTGGCCTCGATGAAGGTGAGCGCGTCGCCGAGCCCCTTGGCGGCGGCGCGCCGGCGGCCGATCACCAGCATGTCGGGATTGATGTCGCAGACGGTGACGTGCGTCTGGTTGCCGCCGGCCGCGAGCACGCGTAAGGCCACGTCGCCGGTGCCGCCGGCGATATCGAGATGCGCGAACGGCCGGCGCCGGGGCGGATCGACCGCAGTGACCAGCGCGTCCTTCCAGGCCCGGTGCAGCCCGAACGACATCAGATCGTTCATCAGGTCGTAGCGCCGCGCCACGCTGCGAAACACGTCGTCGACCAGCGCCTGCTTGTCGCCAAGCGGCACCTGCCGCGCGCCGAAATGAGCGGTGTCTGCCATGGTTACCTTCCGCTCATAAAGATAGCGCGGCGGCGCTGACGACGCTATGTGTCGCTGCGTTAACCATGTTTTTGCCGCCGCCGCAGCCGCCGCCGGATTCGTTGCGATGCCCGAACTGCCCGAAGTGGAAACCGTGCGCCGCGGCTTGCAGCCGGCGATGGAAGGCGCGCGTTTTGCCAAGGTCGACGTGCGCCGCGGCGACCTGCGCTGGCCGTTGCCTGCGGATTTCGTCAAGCGCCTCGAAGGCCGCACTGTCGCCGGCATGGGCCGCCGCGCCAAATATCTGCTGGCCGACCTGTCGTCGGGCGACGTGCTGATCATGCATCTCGGCATGTCCGGCTCGTTTCATGTGTTTCGCCCAAAACAAAAAAAACAAGAAACAGGCGGCGCGGCGGCGCTCGGCCGCTATTATCACGAGCGCGCGCAGCACGCGACCCACGACCACGTGGTGTTTCACATGAGCTCGGGCGCGATCGTGACCTTCAACGACCCGCGCCGCTTCGGCTCGATGAAGATCGTGCCGCGGCAAGATCTCGACGCCGAGCCGCTGTTGCGCGGGCTCGGCCCCGAGCCGCTCGGCAACGCATTCGACGCCGCCATGCTGGCGCGCGCCTGCCGGGGCAAGAAGACGAGCCTGAAGGCGGCGCTGCTCGACCAGCGCGTCGTCGCCGGGCTCGGCAACATTTATGTCTGCGAGGCGCTGCACCGCGCGCTGCTGTCGCCCAAGCGGCTCGCCTCCACCATCGCCACGCGCAGCGGCGCGCCCAACCAACGCGCCGAGCACTTGGTCGAAGCGATCAAGCACGTGCTGGCCGACGCCATCAAGGACGGCGGCTCGTCGCTGCGCGACCACAAGCTGACCGACGGCGGGCTCGGCATGTTCCAGCATCACTTCCGCGTCTACGACCGCGAAGGCCAGCCGTGCCGCACGGCAGGCTGCCGCGGCACCGTCAAGCGCATCGTGCAGAACGGCCGCTCGACGTTTTATTGTCCGGCGTGCCAGAAGTGATGAGTATCAATCACCGGCCGGGCAAGCTGGGAGCCGAGCCATGAGCACGGAAAACATCATCGTCGAGAGGCGCGGCCGCGTCGGCCTGATCCGGCTCAACCGGCCGGCGGCACTCAATGCGCTCAACAGTGCGTTGATGCGCGAACTTGCGGCGGCGGTTGACGTCTTCGAGGCCGACGACGCGATCGGCTGCATGGTGATCACCGGCTCCGATAAAGCATTCGCGGCCGGCGCCGACATCAAGGAGATGGCCGATAAGACGTTCACCGACGTGTTCTTCGCCGACTTCATCGCGGCGTGGCACCGCGTCGCAGCAGCGCGCAAGCCGACCGTCGCCGCGGTTGCCGGCTTTGCGCTCGGCGGCGGCTGCGAACTGGCGCAGCAATGCGACATCGTCATCGCCGCCGACAACGCCAAATTCGGCCAGCCGGAAATCAAGCTCGGCATCATCCCGGGCATCGGCGGCACGCAGCGGCTCACTCACGCCATCGGCAAGGCCAAGGCGATGGACCTCATCCTGACCGGCCGCATGATGGACGCCGCCGAAGCCGAGCGCTGCGGTCTCGTCGCCCGCGTCGTGCCGCTTGCAACCCTGCTGGACGAGGCGCTCAAAACCGCCGAAACCATCGCCGCCATGTCGCTGCCGTCGGTGCTGGCCGCCAAGGAGGCGGTCAACCGCGCCTTCGAAACCTCGCTCGCCGAAGGCATCCGCTTCGAGCGCCGGGTCTTTCACGCGCTGTTCGCGACCCACGATCAGAAAGAGGGCATGACCGCGTTCGTCGAGAAGCGCGCGGCAAAGTTCGAGAATAAGTAGGGGCCGCACCTCCTGTTGACCTCATCCTGAGGCGCTTGGCGCAAAGCGCCGAGCCTCGAAGGATGCAGGCCACGGCGCCTCGGCCTGCATCCTTCGAGGCCCGCGCTACGCGCGGGCGCCTCAGGATGAGGTCAACAAATTATTTTCTCACGCAGATTACCCGTACGACGGACTGATCCATCACGCCGGTCGCGGCGGCGGGCGTAACACCGTGCGCCTTCAGAAACGCGAGCACGGTAGTGGCTGGAATGAGCACGGCCTGACGGCCGGAAGGGGCTGCGCCGGCCACGACCTGTGATTTCAGTTCGACGACGCCAGCGAAATGGCCCTGCGCGTCGATGGCCGCGGCGCCGGAAAAGCCAAGCGCCGGGGTTGGCTCGACGTCTTGGCCGTCGCGATGCGCCGCCGCATGGGTCACCGCGTCGCCGCCGTGCTGCGCCATCGGATCGGCGATGCCGATCAGCGTCAGCGCATCGCCTTGCGCCGCTGCGCCGGCGAGCGGCGCCGGCGCCAGATTGCGCGCGCCGTAAAGGCGGAGCAGCGCAAGATCGTCGGTGCTGTCCTGCGCAATCCGCACCGCATGGCCGACGCCCGGCACCGTGATGGACTGGCAGTCGGACGCGATCTGCAGCGGCGCGATGAGTGCGCCGCTGCGATCGGCCACGATCGCCGTGCCATATGCGACCGCGGCGCGCTGCCCGGGCAGCGGCCCGGCATTCGCGTCCGGAAAACCCTGGAACGAGTCCGCCATCGCGATCGCGGCCGGCATCATGACGCCCGTATTGGCCTGATCGTACAGAATGGTGATGCCGCGAATTTCGCTGCCGCTTAAGTCGGCGCGGACCACAACGTTTTTCAGGCCCTGGGTGCCGGCGATGACGAACGAGTCCGGCTTGAGCGCGCTGGCGTTGGCGTACCGCGTCTTCGGCGTCTTCTTTTCCTCCTCGAACAGCGCCGGCAGCGATGCCTCGCTGTAGCGAAAGGTTTCGATCTGGATCTGGCCGCGGCCAGAACTCCAGCGGCTGCCGGTCAACGAGGCGCCGGCGGGCGCCACGAGTTTTTCCGGCAAGCCGAACCGCGCGCCGGTTGCCGGATCCTCGATCAAGCGCCAGCCGACCGCCTGCTGCGGTCCGGCCGCTTCCATAGCAAGGCGCGCGCGCTGCTCGTCGTCGAGAATGCCGGTGTCCTTGGCGGCATGGCCTTTCTGAAAAAGTTTGACCGCTTCGATCGTCC
>JASHSE010000424.1 GCA_030036975.1 Xanthobacteraceae bacterium
TTGCCGCGGGCGTAGCGCGGCAGGCGCGTATGCGTTGCCGGGTGAATGTTTTTGGTGCGCACCTTGTCGCCGGCCTTGAACCGCGCCGGCGCTTGCGCCGGCCGGCTGAATGAGCCGCGCGACAGCGTGTTCGGGACGTCGGCAGCGGTGAGCTTGCGCTTGAGCGCCTTGCCGGGGCGGAGCGCATGGCCGGCGTCCAGTTCGTCGCGGCCGGCGAGGCCGAGTTCGACGATCATGTTTTCGAGCCGCGTCCCCCATTTTTTGTAATAGGAGCTCGACAGATAAACGTCCGGCGGCAGGCGCTCGATGCCGGCGCGGGTCTGATCGATGGTCCAGATGCCGGTGTAACCCATGGCGCGGTTGAGCGCGAGCGTGCGGCCTTCCCAGGGCGCGTGAAACACCGGCTCGTCCCGTTCCGGCTCGACTTTGCCGAAGCCGTGCATGCCGCCCATGTCGTGGATGCCGTCCATTATGCGGCCTCCTTGGGGTCTTTCGGCAGCCCGGTGCCGATCATGCTGTCGCGGGTGACGAGGCTCGCGAGCCGCTCCTCGCTCCAGCCGTCGGTGCCGGCCGGGCGCATCGGCAGCACGATGAAGCGCGTCTCGGCGGTCGAATCCCAGACCCGGATGTCGGTGCCGGCCGGCAGCTTGACGCCGAAATCGGCAAGCACGCCGCGCGGATCGCTGACCGCGCGCGAGCGGTAGGGCGCGGACTTGTACCAGACCGGCGGCAGGCCGAGCACCTCCCACGGGTAACAGGAGCACAAGGTGCAAACGATCATGTTGTGCCGCTTCGGCGTATTCTCGACCGCGATCAAATGGTCGCCGACGCGGTTGAGCAGGCCGAACGAAGCGACCGCCTTGCTGGCATCGGCGAGCAGCGCCTGCCTGAACGCCGGATCGCTCCACGCCTTGGCGACGACGCGGGCGCCGGTATGCGGCCCGACCTTGGTCTCGTAGGCTTCGACGATGGCATCGAGCGCGGCCTGGTCGATATAACCCTTCTCGGCCAGCACCGTCTCCAGTGCCCGGACGCGCAGCTGCATTTCGGACAATTCGGAGCCGTGGTCGTGATCGTCGTGTTCGTGCGGCATCGTTTTCGTTCCGGCATTTCATTGCTCGGCGGCCCGCGCGCTTCGCGGCGGCCCCAAGCGGCCATTATAGTGCATCGCGACCGAGCCTGTCACACACCGCAGGAACACCATGGCGACGAGCTGCTCGCCCGCGCTGGCGAAATGGCTGCCGCACCGACTTTATGGTTCGCGACTGCGGGTAGTCTATCCGCGGACTGTCATGCTCCGCGCAAGCGGAGCATCAAGTAAACGCTGTGCAGCCGATGATTACTGGATCATCCGCTTGCGCGGATGATGACACTCAGAGATCGCCGAGGCCGTATTCGGACCAGCGCGCGGCAACGCGCGCCTCGTCTTCGGCGGCTGGCCGCACCGTCGGCGGAAAGCGTTCGCCGCCCCATTGCGCGCGGCGCGGATTCTTCCACGAGCGTGTGGCGTCGATCAGCATGCGGTTCCACAGCCCGGTGCCGAGCTGCGCCACGTCGCGGTCTTCCATCGGCGTCGACGGATCGATCGGCGAGCCGAAAATGCCGGGAAAGATCACCACGCCGCCTTCGCCGGCATTGACGCGGTGCGCGAACGCCCATTCGACCTGCTCGTCATCGGCCGGATCAATGTCCTCCTCGACCACGGTGACGTGCTTGTAGCGGTACTGCGCCGCGCTGTTGCCCCATAAGGCCGCGGCGATCTGCTTGGGCTGGCCCTGATAGTGCTTCTTGATCTGAACGCGCAGATTGACGCCGTTGGTGATCGGCGGCGCGAAGACGTCGAGCACGCCCGGAATGCCGGCACCGTTCAAAATATTCCAAGCGATGGCAGCGCGCTGCACCGACGACATGACGCTGTTCTCGCTATATGAGCCGGGCAACGTGCCCTCCAGCGAGCCGCAGAAGATCGGGTCACGCCGGTGCGTGATGCACGTGATCCGCATGGTCGGCCGCGGCGTCGGCAGGTCGGAGACGTAGCCGGTAAATTCGCCGAATGGACCTTCGCTCTCATAGGTCGCCGGATCGTCGCTGATGGTGCCTTCGATCACGATCTCGGCGCCGGCCGGGACTGCCAGATCGACGGTCTCGCAGCGAATGAGCTGCGCCGGCTCGCCCCGATAGGCGCCCATCGTGTCCCATTCGCACACGCCCGCGGGCAGCGGCGAACCGGAGAGAAACGACATGATCGGATCCCAGCCGATCACGCAGGCGACCGGCATCGGCTGTTTGCGCGCGGCCCATTTGACGAAATGGGCGCCCCAGTGCTGGCCGCCTTTGATGAGCAGGAATGGCGCGGTGTTTTCCTTGCCTATCATGCCACGGTACATCCCGACATTCATCACGCCGGTGTCGGGATCTTTGGTCACGATCGACGAGAAGGTGTGGATGTAGCGGCCGCCTTCGAGGTAGTGCCATTTCGGCACCGGAAATTCGGTCTGATCGATCGCCGCGCCCTTGACGATCACCTCCTTGACCGGGCCGCCGGCCACGAGCACGTGCGGTATAGTCTCGCGGTTTTTTTGCATGACGTGCTGCACGAGGTCGCGGTTCGGCGTGTCGCGCGGGAAGCCGAGCGCCAACGCAAGCCGGGAGCGGGCGCCGAGCCCGCTGGCGAACAGCTTGGTGCAACGGCCGCCGCCATAGCCCTTGATGTTTTCGAACAGCAGCGCCGGGCCTTTCTTCTCCAGCACGCGGCGCGTCACGGCGCCGATCTCGCGGTCCCAATCGACCTCGGCCGTGATCCGCCGCAGCTCGCCGTGCTGCTCCAGTCTTGCCATCCACTGCCGCTGGTCCAGAAAACCCATTGCGTCCTCGTTTCGAACGTTTGGCAGCCGCGCGCCCGCCAATAACTTGATCACGGCATTAATTCCCGCAATTGTTCGGCTGCGCAATGGGATGGCGCGCCAATGCGCCGCCGGTTTTGGGAAAAGGACATCGCCGTGCCGAATATTTTCGA
>JASHSE010000425.1 GCA_030036975.1 Xanthobacteraceae bacterium
GCGCGGTCAACCCGATCTGGCTGCGCGCCGCCGGCGCCATGGGTGCGACCGAGCGAAAGCTGTTCTGGAAGGTGATCGTGCCGGGCGCGTTGCCTTTCATCATCGCCGGCTTGCGGCAATCGTTTCTGCGCGCCTGGATCGCGGTGATCGGCGCCGAGATGCTGGCGGCGTCCGATTGGGGGCTCGGCTGGGTGATCTTCGACGCCAAGCAATTCCTCAACGCCGACGTGATGTTGGCCTCGATCGTGGTGATCGGGTTCATTGGCTTTGTCACCGAGCGCCTGGTGTTCGGCTCGCTGGAGCGCGCCACGATCTACCGCTGGGGCATGGCGCGCGTGGGGAAGGGGTGACTAATTTCCTCATCCTGAGGCGCTCGGCGCGAAGCGCCGAGCCTCGAAGGATGCAGGCCCGGGCGCCTCGGCCTGCATCCTTCGAGGGCCGCTTCGCGGCCGCCTCAGGATGAGGTCAACAAAGGTCACTCCGCCTTCAAGTTCGCCTGCTCGATAATGGCGCGGTAGCGGGCGATGTCGGTGCGGACGAAGGCGTCGAATTGCGGGATCGACAGGGCGATGACGTCGGAGCCGGTGGCCTCGAGTTTCTTCTTGATGGCGGGCTCGAGGATTATCCGGTCGATCGCGGTGTTGAGCTGCACCGCGATGTCCTTCGGCAGCCCGCGCGGCGCGAAGAAGCCGACCCAGAGCGTAAAGTCGAAACTGGCGAGGCCGGTCGCTTCGGCGACGGTCGGCGTGTCGGGCGTCAGCGCCGCGCGCTTTTTGCTCGACACCGCAAGCAGTTTGACCCGGCCGCCCTGCACCAGCGGCATGCCACTCGCATAGGCCGGGAAATACCAATCGACCTGGCCGCCGGCGATGTCGTTGAGCGCCGGGCCGGCGCCCTTGTAGGGCACGTGCACGAGTTTCGGGTCGAGTTTCAGCTTCAACAATTCGCCGGCCAGATGGCTCGGCGTGCCGACGCCGGCGGAGGCGAAATTCATCGGCGTCTTGGCGCGCAACGCCGCGGCCCATTGCGCCGCGGTCGAGTACGGCGAGTGCGGCGGCACCACCAGCGCCAGCGGCATGACGCCGGCGAGCGCGATCGGCGTCAAATCCGTAAGCGCGTCGTAGCCGACGTCTTTCATGAAATACGGATTGATGGCGATCTCGGGCGTTTGCCCGACCGCCAAGGTGTAGCCGTCGGGGGCTGCGTTGACGACGTCGCGGGCGCCGATCGTGCCGCCGGCGCCGGAATGGTTCTCGACCACGACGGATTGCTTAAGCTCGACCGCGAGCTGATTGCCGATGATGCGGCCCAAAATGTCGCCGGCGCCGCCCGGCGGAAAGTTGACGATGAGGCGGATCGGCCGGCTCGGATAGGTCTGCGCGCGCGCCGCGACAGGCGCGGCTGCAATCCCTAACGCAATCACCGCCGCCGCTACGGCGCGGCCGTTATTGATCCTTGTCACGACGGCGCTCCTCCGTTTCCCGACTGGCTCGCTGCAGCGGCTTCTGGCACAAACCGGCGTCGGCGCCTGCACTGCGTGCCTTTTAAGAAGCGCGCATGGTAGGCGAGAGGAAGCGACCGAGGAAGCGCGGATGGCTCATATCGAGGCGCGCGACATCTCGCTGATCTACGACACGCCGGGCGGCGCCGTGCCGGGCGTGCGCGGCGTCAATTTCGCCATTGAGGCTTCCGAGTTCCTCTGCATCGTCGGCCCCAGCGGCTGCGGCAAATCAACGCTGCTCAACATCATCGCCGGGTTTCTCAGCCCGAGCACGGGCGAAATTCGCGTCGGCGGCCGGCCGGTGCGCGGCTACGGCATGGACCGCGGCGTGGTGTTTCAGGATTTCGCCCAGCTGTTTCCGTGGCGCACCGCGCTCGGCAACGTCGCCTTCGGCTTGGAAATGAAGGGCGTCGCCAGGCCTGAGCGCGAGCGCGTCGCGCTCGAGCAATTGCGCCTGGTGAAACTGGAAAACTTCGCCCGCTCTTATCCGCATCATCTCTCCGGCGGCATGCAGCAGCGGGTCGCGATCGCCCGGGCGCTCGCCTACAATCCGGCGGTGCTGCTGATGGACGAGCCGTTCGCCGCGCTCGATGCGCTCACGCGCGACGACATGCAGCGGCTCCTCGCCGAGGTTTGGCGGACCACGCAAAAGACGGTGATCTACGTGACCCACAACGTCGCCGAAGCCGTTTACCTCGCCGACCGCGTCCTGGTGATGACGCCGCACCCCGGCACGGTGAAGGCCGAGATAAAAATCCGGCTGCAGCGGCCGCGCGACCCGTTGAGCGTCGAATTCCTGGAGCAACAAAAAGAGCTGCTGCGCCTGCTCGGGCAGGGGGCGGCGGGTCAAGCTGGGCAACAGGAATGATTGGATCGCTTTCAGCGCGTCGCATGTCGCCGTCGATCGCAATGGCTGCAAAAGCTTCGAAAGGATCCCGGATTTCGCTTCGCTCATCCGGGCTACGATACGGAGGATACCCATGACCAAACAACAACGCTTCACCCGCCGGCACACGCTCGCCGGTGCCGGCCTGCTCGCCGCCGGGCTTGGCGCCCCGCGCCGCGCCAGCGCCGTCGAAACCATCCGCCAAGGCTATCAGACCAACATCTGGGGCATGCCGACCTATTATCTGATGAAGTCCGGCTATCTGCAGAAGCACGGGCTTGCGGTCGAGGAATTCGCCGTGCCGTCAGGCAACATCACCATGCAGCAGATGGTGGCGCGGCAGGTCGACCTCGGCACTTACGCGGGCCCGTCATTCATCATCGGCAACGTCAAGGGCGGGCTCATTGCCATCGCGGTGATCGAGACCGTGGGCAAGACCGCGCGCATCACCACGCGCAAGGATTTGAACATCACCAAGGTCGAAGAGCTGCGCGGCAAGCGTATCGCCAACCAGACCGGCTCATCGGTCGGCAACGATCTGGTCGACATCGTGCTGCCGCATTACGGGCTGCACAAGGGCGACTACCAGGAAGTCCGCATGGACGTGACCAACATGGTGGCGGCGCTCGCCGCCAAGACGGTCGACGCCATGGTCAATGTCGAGCCGTACAACGTGATCGCGGTGGCCGACGGCATCGGCAGCGACCTGATGGATTTTTCCAAGTTCGATCCGATGCCGGTGTTCATGGCGGCGACGCCCGACATGGTGGAGAAGCGCCCCGACGTCATCGTCGCCTATCTGAAAGCCTGGCTCGACGCGGCGGGCGATTTTACGACCAACGCCAAGAAGGTCGACGACACGATCTACGCGTTCTATGCCTCGAAGGGCTACAAGATGTCGCCGCAAACCTTCTCGACCGCGCTGTCGCGGGTCAAGGTCAATCCCGGCTTTCCTGACCTCAAGAACTACATGCAGCAGCAGGCCGAGATCCTGATCAATAACAAAACGATCAAATCCGTGCCGGACTGGAGCAAGGCGCTGCGCCCGGATTTCATGGCAAAGGCGCGCGGTTAGGCCCCATATACAGCTGATTATCGTTCACCTCACCCTGAGGCGCTCGGCGCGGAGCGCCGAGCCTCGAAGGGCGAGGCCCCGGCGCCTCGGCCTACATCCTTCGAGGCTCGCTTCGCTCGCACCTCAGGATGAGGTGAACAATTGGACGCGGATGCTGTAAGAATAGCTGGACAATGCGAAAGGAGACCTCTCAAAATGGCCGTCACCGAAAAAAGCCCGCTGAGCACGGGCTATCAACCCGTCACCTGGAATTTCAAGCTTCTG
>JASHSE010000426.1 GCA_030036975.1 Xanthobacteraceae bacterium
TGCAGGCCGAGGCACAACCGAAATCGGGCTTGCCCGATTTCGGCGTGTTTATTGTCCAGATCGGCTAAAGCCGATCTGGATGCCTCACCCTTCGAGGCTTGGCGCTGCGCTTGTCATCGGGCCGGCCGAAGGCCGGACCCGTTGGCGCCGAGCATCTCAGGGTGAGGTTAAAGGTAAGTGTTCAGTTAAGTCGCTGCTATTATTCTCGCGGCGTAAGCCAAGGAGACCGACATGCGGGCCAAGGACAACATGCGCACCGCCGCCGAAGTTCTGGTCGATCAATTGCAAATTCACGGCGTGCAGCATGTGTTCTGCGTGCCGGGCGAGAGTTACCTCGCCGTGCTCGATGCCTTTCACGACAGCGCGCTCTCGGTCACGGTGTGCCGCCAGGAGGGCGGCGCGGCGATGATGGCGGAGGCGATCGGCAAGGTGACGGGACGGCCGGGCGTCTGCTTCGTCACCCGCGGCCCGGGCGCCACCAACGCATCGATCGGCATCCATATCGCGCGCCAGGATTCCACGCCGCTTGTGATGTTCGTCGGCCAGGTGGCGCGCGATATGCGCGAGCGCGAGGCGTTTCAGGAGCTCGACTACCGCGCGGTGTTCGGCTCGATGACCAAATGGGCGACCGAGATCGACGATCCGGCGCGCGTGCCGGAGATCGTGTCGCGCGCCTTCCACACCGCGGCCAATGGAAGGCCGGGTCCGGTCGTGGTCGCCATCCCCGAGGACATGCTGGTCGAGCGGGTCGCCGTCGCCGACGCGCCGGCCTTCGCGCCGATCGAGACCGCGCCGGGTCCGGCGGAGCTGAAAAAGTTTGCGGACATGCTGGCGGCGGCGCGCGCGCCGATCATGCTCATCGGCGGCAGCCGCTGGTCGCAAGCCGCGAGCGATGCGGTCGGGCGCTTTGCAGAAAAACATGCGCTGCCGGTCGCCACCACGTTTCGCCGCGGCCATTTGTTCGACGCGCTCAATCCCTGCTATGCCGGCGATCTCGGCATCGGGCCCAATCCGAAGCTCACCGAGCGCATCAAGGCCGCCGATCTCGTCATTCTGCTCGGCGGCCGGCTCGGCGAATTGCCGTCGCAGAGCTACACGCTGTTCGACATTCCGCGGCCGCAGGTGCCGTTCGTCCACATTCATCCCGGCGCCGAAGAGCTCGGTCGCGTTTATAGTCCGAACCTCGCAATCCACGCGACGCCGACGGCGTTCGCCGCGGCGCTCGAGACTTTGCAGCTGCCTCGCGCCATAAAGGGGCAGGGCGAAGCGGCGCACGCCGATTATCTGGCATGGACCGAAAAGCCGACCGAGCAGCCGGGCAGCGTCAATCTCGGCGCGGTGATGGTGTGGCTGCGCGAAAACCTGCCGGCCGAAGCCATCATCTGCAACGGCGCCGGCAATTACGCCGCCTGGATTCATCGCTTCTTCCGCATGCGCCGGTTCGGCCAGCACGTGGCGCCGACCGCGGGCTCGATGGGTTTCGGCGTGCCGGCCGCGGTGGCGATGAAGCGGCTTTTTCCGCAGCGCCCGGTGGTGTGCATCGCCGGCGACGGCGACTTTCTGATGAACGGCCAGGAATTCGCCACCGCCGTGCAATACGACCTGCCGTTCACGATTCTGATCGCCGACAACGGCCTCTATGGCACCATCCGCATGCATCAGGAGCGTGAATATCCCGGCCGCATCTCGGCGACCGAACTGCGCAATCCGGATTTCACCGCGTATGCCCGCGCCTTCGGCGGCTTCGGCATCGCGGTCGAGCGCACCGCGGATTTTCCGGACGCGTTCAAAGCCGCGCAGGCGAGCGGCAAGCCGGCGATCATACGCTTGAAGATCGATCCCGAAGCGATTACGCCGGTGACGACGCTGGCAAAAATCCGAGCCAAATCGCTCGCCGAGCGCGGCGGCTGAGCCGGCGCACGCCCCGTTCAAGCGCGTCAGTCGCCGCTTGGAACCAAAGCCACTGCCACGGATTGCACAGCCGTAACAGAGGAGTTCGGCATGAAAATGATCCTCACTTGCGCGGTTCTGGCCCTCGGCATTGCCGTCAACAGCGGCGCGGCCGAGGCCAAGGGCTGCATCAAGGGCGCCATAGTCGGCGGCGTAGCCGGCCATTACGCTCATCACCATGCCTTCATCGGCGCCGTGACCGGTTGCATCGCCGGCCGTCACTTGGCCAACTCGGCCGCGAGGCGAAGGGAACTGCAGCGCCAGCAACAGGCGCAGCCGCAAGCACAACCGCAGCCGCAGTCGCAGTAACTGCGCATCAGCGGCGATCGTGCAGCGAGCCTGCCGCCGCAGGGGACAGCTTCACTGCGCCTTGATGCCGGCGGCTTTGATGATCGGCCACCACTTGTCGATTTCGGCCTTCTGGAAGGCGTGCAGCGCTTCGGGGGTGCGCTGCTCCGGCGGATAGATTTCCTGCGCCAGATCGAGGAGCCGCTGCCGCGTTTGCTGTTCGGCGAGGCCGGCCTGCACCGCGGCATTGAGCTTGGCGATGATGGGCTTGGGCGTGCCTTTCGGCGCCCACAGCGCGTGCCAGAAAAAGAAATAATAGCCCGGCATGCCGGCTTCGTCGGTGGTCGGTATGTCGGGCGCCACCGCGATGCGTTTCGGCGCCGTGACCGCGTAAGCCTTCAAGGCGCCGGCGCGCACGTGCGGCAACGACACCGCGGGCGTGTCGAGCTGAATGTCGGTGATGCCGGCGAGGAGATCGTTGGTCGCGAGCCCGGCGCTGCGGTACGCCACCATCTGCCAGTGCAGGCCGAGCATGTTCTCCATGAGCACGCCGGCGACGTGGCTCGGGCTGCCGACGCCGGAGGTGCCCATCGTGGTCTTGTCGCCGTTTTTCTTCAGCCACGCCACCAATTCCTTGAGGTTGTTGGCCGGCATGGTCTTGCGCGCGTCGATCAGAAACGGCTGCGTGGCGACAAGCCCGATCGGCTCGAAATCGTTGAGCAGGTCGAAGCCGAGATTGTAGATCGCGCCGTTGGCGAC
>JASHSE010000427.1 GCA_030036975.1 Xanthobacteraceae bacterium
CCGGTGAGGCGCAGGTGCAAGCGTTGAAATTCGCCGTGCATCTGGTCGGCGACATCCATCAGCCGCTGCATACTGTGAAGGAGAAGAAGGGCGGCAACGACATTGCAGTCGATGTCTTCATGCGCGGGCTGCTCGATTGCCCGACCTGCGCGGTCGCCCACACGCCGGTGAACTTTCACATGGCCTGGGACGAGACGCTCATTCAAAGGACGGTGTGGGATTGGGGCGCCTATGTGGATCGGCTGGAGAACGGCTGGCTGAAGACTGCGGAGGCCAAGGCGGAAGATCCCGCCGCCAATCATGCGCCGATCGATGAAAACAGCTTTATCGCTTGGGCGGAAGACACCCATAAGGCGGCGCAGACCGTCTGGTATTTGCGGCCGGCCGACGACGTCCTGGACGACCGCTATCTGCGCGACGTGCTGCCGACCATGGACCGTCAGCTCGGCATCGCCGGCCTTCGCCTTGCCCGGTTCTTGAATGACGCGGCGGGGCAGGCGTGTATGCGCTAGGTGGGAGTGTAAATTGCATGGCGTGTGAGGGAGACGCCCAATGCTTGTGGGCAAAATCTCGGCGGCGGCTTTCGGCAGCCGGCGCGCCGGTCTTGCCGCTTTGATGAGACTTGTCGCGGCGGCGCTGCTCGCGCTCGCCGCCGCGGCGACGGCGCACGCCGAAAATGTGGTAGGCTGTCAGAAACCGCCGGCCAAGCACGCGGTCGATACCCGCTGGCCAATCAATATTGGCGTGCTGGCCCCCCAACTCGTAGCCTACCGCTGCTCCGACTACATCAAGGACGTCGCCGCCGCGCTCGCCGGAGCGCACGACTGGATCGAGCGACGTGCGCCACAGGTCGACAAGCCGGCCATCGTCTTCGATATCGACGAAACCTCGCTGTCGAATTGGGCCGAGATCTATCACAACCACTTTGTCTTCGCGGCGAGCGGGCCATGCAATCTTGCCGCGGCGCACAGGCTGTGCGGCGACCGCGCCTGGGAGCTCAGCGCCCGCGCCGACGCGCTCGCGCCGACGCGCGCATTTTACCGGCTCGCCGGGACGCTGAGGGCCAAGGACGGCCACCGCATCGCCATTTTCTTCGTCACCGGCCGCGTCAACGATCCGGCGCTGCGGGACGCTACTGCGCGGAATTTGCGCAAGGTGGGCTACGGCAGCTGGAAGAAGCTCATACTGCGCCCGCGGTCGAGCCGCGGCGCGGTGTCGATCTACAAATCGGGCGAACGCAAGAAAATTGAACGGCGCTACACAATCATCGCCAACATCGGCGACCAATACAGCGACCTGATCGGCGATTCGGACGGCGACCATGCCGAACGCTGTTTCAAACTTCCCAATCCGTTTTATTTTATTCCACCGGGTTTGCCGGAAGCAGGGCTGAAATGCCTGGCGCATTGAGCGGTCGAGGAGGGGCGCATGATCGACCACATCTCCATTCCAGTTCGGGAGCTGAAAGCCGCGGCGCGGTTCTACGACGCGCTGCTCAAACCGCTCGGCATGACACGCGTGCGCGAATGGCCGAAGAGCGTCGGCTACGGCAAGAGCTATGCGGAGTTTTGGCTCAATGAACGGCCGCAGCTCAAGCCGGCGTCTGAGGACAGTGGCGCGCATATCTGCCTGCGCGCGCCCGATATCGCGGCGGTTGACGCCTTCCATGCCGCAGCGCTCGCCGCCGGCGCCAAGTCGGACGGTGCACCCGGCAAGCGGCCGCATTATTCGGCGCACTATTACGCCGCCTTCGTTCGCGACTGGGACGGCAACCGCATCGAGGTGGTGACGTTCTTGAAGGACGCGGCGTAACCCGTCATTGCGGTGCGCCGCGCAGCGGCGAACCTGGAATCCATAACCCCGGAGCAGCAGACAAATCCGCCCCGCTCGTCGCTTCCGGGTTCGCGCCGTAGGCGCGCCCCGGAATGACGCTCACAACCGCTCCGCCGGCAACGCCATCGTCTTCTCTGCGTCGGCGATATCGCGCGCGGCGGCGCGCAGCTTGGGCACAATGTCCTCGACCCGCGTCGCGACGAGGAAATCGACATCCAAGGCCGACGGTACAAACTTGATGGCGCGCATGTGTGCGATGAGGGCGAGCAGCGGGTCCCAATAACTTTTGATGTTGGCGATCAGGATCGGCTTCTTGTGGCGGCCAAGCTGCGCCCACGTGATCTGCTCGACGACTTCTTCCAGCGTGCCGAGCCCGCCGGGCAGGGCGACGAAGCCGTCGGCGCGTTCGAACATGGTGCGCTTGCGCGCGTGCATGTCGGTGGTGACGATCAGCTCCTGCCGCAACCGGCGCGGCCGTTCCCGCTTGGTCAGAAATTCCGGAATAACCCCAGTCGCCTCGCCGCCATGCTCGAGCACAGCCTGCGCCAGCGCGCCCATCAGGCCAACCGAGCCGCCGCCATAGATCAGCCGGATCTCGTTCTCGGCAAGGATTTTGCCGAAGGCTTGCGCCGCCTCCAGAAACGCTGGATCGGTCCCCGGGCTCGATCCGCAATAGACGCACAGCGCATTGATTTTGCTCATGGAGAAGGACTCGTCGAAGCGTAGATGTGGCGCCGATTCGCGCCGCCTGCAAGCGTTTTGCATAAAACCTCGGCGCCTGCGGATGCACGGCGCCGCGAAACACTCTATATGACGCTCAATTGCGGCCGCCGCCGGTTACTGCGGGGCTTGAACTGAACGATGAGCGATCACCAACGTACCAGCCATTCACTCAAGCGCGAGGTCGGCGCCGACGGCGGCGCGCTGTTCTCGACGCTCCTGCATCTGCGGCCTTACATCTGGCCGGCCGGCCGCCGCGATCTGAAGGCGCGCGTGGTGTTCGCCACGGTGCTGATCATCGCGGCGAAGTTCGCCACCGTCGCGGTGCCGTTCACCTTCAAATGGGCGACCGACGCGCTCGCCGGCCACGGCACCGCGCCGGTCGGTCCCGACAACGTAATCGCCTGGACGCTGGCGACGCCGATCGCCATGACGCTCGCCTACGGCGGCATGCGCATCCTGATGGCGCTGCTCACCCAGGCGCGCGACGGCGTTTTCGCCAAGGTGGCGATGCACGCGGTGCGGCGGCTGGCGATGCGCACGTTCGAGCATATGCATCTGCTCTCGTTGCGCTTTCATCTCGAGCGCAAGACCGGCGGGCTCACGCGCGTGCTGCAGCGCGGGCGCGACGCCATCGAGACCATCGTGCGCATGGTGCTGCTGCAGCTCGCGCCCACCGTGGTCGAGATCGTGCTGGTCGCCTGGGTGCTGCTGTTCCATTTCGACTGGCGTTATCTGATCGTGATCCTGCTCACGGTCGCGCTCTACATCGCGTTCACGTTCTTCGCCACCGAGTGGCGCATCGGCATCCGCCGCGAGATGAATACCAGCGACAGCGACGCCAACGCCAAGGCCATCGACTCGCTGCTCAACTACGAGACGGTCAAATATTTCTCCGCCGAGGAACGCGAGACCAGGCGCTACGACCGCGCCATGGCGCGCTACGAAGATGCCAGCGTGCGATCCTACGTGTCGCTGGTGGTGCTCAATGCCGGGCAGGCGGTGGTGTTCACGCTTGGGCTCGCCGCCGCCATGGTGCTGTGCGCCCACGGCGTCGAGCGCGGCACCAACACGGTCGGCGACTTCGTCATGATCAACGCCATGATGATCCAGCTCTACCAGCCGCTCAACTTCATGGGCATGCTGTACCGCGAGATCAAGCAGGCGGTGATCGACATCGAGCTCATGTTCGCGATGCTGGCGCGCAAGCCGGAGATCGCCGACCGGCCGGGGGCGCGGCCGCTTGTGGTGCGGGCCGGCACCATCCGCTTCGACGACGTGACGTTCGCCTACGAGCCGGCGCGGCCGATCCTCAAAGGCCTGAGCTTCGAGGTCAAGGCCGGGCACACCGTGGCCATTGTTGGGCCGTCCGGCGCCGGCAAATCGACAATCTCGCGCCTGTTGTTCCGCTTCTACGACGCGACCGGCGGCCGCATCCTGATCGACGGGCAGGATGTCCGCGACGTGACGCAGTCATCGCTGCGCGCCGCCATCGGCATGGTGCCGCAGGATACCGTGCTGTTCAACGACACCATCCGTTACAACATTCGCTACGGCCGCTGGGACGCGAGCGACGCTGAAGTCGAGGAGGCGGCGCGGCTGGCGCAGATCGACGGCTTCATCCGGCTCGCGCCCAAGGGCTACGAGACCGAGGTCGGCGAGCGCGGCTTAAAGCTCTCCGGCGGCGAGAAGCAGCGCGTCGCCATCGCCCGCACCATCCTCGAGGCGCCGCCGATCCTGGTGCTCGACGAAGCGACCTCGGCACTCGATAGCCACACCGAAAGGGACATCCAGGACGCGCTCGACCGCGTCGCCAAGAACCGCACCACGCTGGTCATCGCGCACCGGCTTTCCACCATCGTCGGCGCCGACGAAATTCTGGTGCTCGACAAGGGCGCCATCGTCGAGCGCGGCAGCCACGACCAGCTGCTCGCGCGCGGCGGACTTTATGCCAGCATGTGGAACCGCCAGCGCGAGGCGCAGCTGGCCCGGGAAATCCTCGAAGAAACCGGCGAGGAAGCGATCGTGCCGGACCGCAATGCGCGAGATATGTCCGAAGCGCCGGAAGTGCACGAGGAACTCGTGCCGGCCGCCGATGCGGCGGAGTAGACGGCGTTATTCCGGGGCGCGAGTCCGGAATGATGTATAATCCTTTTCGAGTGATCTGCTCGTCCGTCGCGGGTCGCTGTTGCGATCGGCGGCTTTCTCTGATCGGGAAGAAAGCCAACGCGGACCGCGGATACATATGACCTGAGCCCCATGTCCGTCCTCAAATCCATCCGCTCGCAGCTGTCGCCGATTCATCCCGAGGGCTATCCGTTCGTCGGCGGCTTCGCGTTGGCGAGCCTCGTCCTGTTCTGGCTGTGGTCGCCGCTCGGCTGGCTCGGCACCTTGGCGACCTTGTGGTGCGCCTATTTCTTCCGCGACCCGCCGCGGGTGACGCCGGTGCGCGACGGCATCGTGGTGGCGCCGGCCGATGGTCGCGTCAGCCAAATCATCAACGCCGTGCCGCCCGCCGAGCTTGCGCTCGGCAGCCGGCCGCTGCCGCGCATCTCCATCTTCATGAGCGTGTTCGACTGCCACGTAAACCGCAGCCCGGTGGCCGGGCGCATCGAGCGCGTGGCCTATCGCGCCGGCAAATTCTTCAACGCTGACCTCGACAAAGCGAGCGAAGACAACGAGCGCAACGCCTTCCTCATCGCAACCGCCGCCGGCACGCGCATCGGCGTGATCCAGATCGCCGGCCTCGTGGCGCGGCGCATCGTGCCGTTCGTGCGCGAGCGCGAGGCGGTCGCCGCCGGCCAGCGCATCGGCATGATCCGCTTCGGCTCGCGCGTCGACGTTTATCTGCCCGAAGGAACGCGGACTTTGGTCGCGCAAGGGCAGATCGCCATTGCCGGCGAAACCGTGCTCGCCGATTTTGCGGCGCTTGAGGCGGGCCGGACGTTCCGCGTCGGTTAACGCACGTCGTCTGGCCGCCGGATGGCAGGCCGCGGGCCGAAACGTTATATTGCCGCCATGGTCATGCCCGAACGCGATAGGCGCGGACCACGACTGCCGCGGCTGCGGCGGCGGCGCTTCCGCCGCATTCCGGTGCGCGTGCTGGTGCCGAACGTGGTCACGCTCTTGGCGCTGTGCGCCGGGCTGACCGCGATCCGCTTGGCGTTCGAGGACCGCTATGCGCTGGCGCTCGCGGCCATCGTGTTCGCCGCCATCCTCGACGCCATCGACGGCCGTCTCGCCCGGCTCCTGAAGGGCACCTCACGGTTCGGCGCCGAGCTCGACAGCCTCTCCGACTTCGTCAATTTCGGCGTGGCGCCGGCGCTGATCCTCTACTTCTGGGGCCTCCACGAATTGAAATCAGCCGGCTGGATCGCCGCCCTGGTGTTCGCGATCTGCGCCGGCCTGCGCTTGGCCCGTTTCAACGTGATGCTGGAGGATCCGGACCGGCCGGCCTGGACCAGCCATTTCTTTGTCGGCATGCCGGCGCCGGCCGGCGCCATCACCGTGCTGTTGCCGATCTACGCGTCGTTTCTCGGCCTGCCGCGCTCGTTGCTGCTGATCTACCTGACGCTGGTTTACACGGTTGGCATCGCTTCGTTGATGGTGTCGCGGCTGCCGGTGTTTTCCGGAAAGCGCGTCGGCAACCGCGTGCCGCCCGAACTGGTCGGGCCGGTGATCCTCGCCGTGGTTTTGTTCTTCGCGTTGTTGATCGCCTATCCGTGGGAGCTGCTCACCGTCGGCACGCTCGGCTACCTTTCGACCCTGCCGTTCGGC
Organism: Xanthobacteraceae bacterium; assembly: GCA_030036975.1. Taxonomy (GTDB): domain Bacteria; phylum Pseudomonadota; class Alphaproteobacteria; order Rhizobiales; family Xanthobacteraceae; genus BOG-931. The sequence continues at coordinate 6,331 of JASHSE010000427.1, forward strand.
TGGCTGTCCTATCGCGGCTACGAACGCCGCTCGCGCCAAGCGCGGCCGGAGCCGCAGCCGCCGGCAACGCCGTCGCCGCCGCTCGCCGCCGGTCTGGTCCGGCCGCACGACGACGAGGAGCGGCCGCCGCGGCTGAACTGAGGAATTGCGCCTTACTTCGGCAGGGGTGCCCGGGCATTAGAGAGCTCATATTCGGCCACGCGGCTTCCTTTCGTTCAGCGTGCGGCTTGCTTGGCGAGCGTCAGCGCGCCGCTTGCGTCCTCGCCCTGGAAATGATCGCCCGAATAGGCGAGCCGCGCCAGCTGTTGCCCCTTGAAGTCGCGGATGATCAACTCGCCATCCTCGAATGTCCATTTGCGGCTGGTAAAAAAATTGCCCGGGCAGCCGCCCTCCGGCGCGATCGTGCCTTGCGCAGCGGGGCCGCCGGGCGCGCCGGCAACGCCCCCGAACGTCATGAAACAGGCGCCGCCATTTGCCGCGGCAAGCCGCCAGCGCCCCGCCATGTCGACCGGCGGCGGCGTGAGCTCGGGCTGCGGCGGCGGTGCCGGCGGTGCAGGCTTTTCGGCCTCCGGACTGGCGCCAATGAGACCGCTGCCGCTGCAGCCGCCGGCCAGGGCCAGCACAAAACAAGCCGCAGCAAGAATGGCGCCGGAGCCGAGCTTTCTTTTGCGCTGCACCTTCATCGCGCGCCGATGCTAAAAGCAACAGCCGTCCGGACGCAATTCGCGCCGCCCGGAACATTTACCCAACAGCCCATGCCCGGCTCGCTTTGCCATAGCCAGCGCGCCCCACTTGCGCCACTATTTCTAACCGCAATTGACCGCATTCGGAATACGTCTGTTCGCGCTACGTGTGTGTAGAGGAGTGCGTCACGATGAAAATGTTACAGATCGTTTGCGCGCGCCTGCCACTGGTCATGGCCGCCATGCTTGCCGCGGCGCTGGCGCTGCCGGGCAGCAGCGCCCGCGCCGAGGACGCCGGCAATGCCGGCAATGCCGCTTCGCCGGTCGACGAGTTCTCCAAACAGCTCGAAGACTTCCAGAAAAGCGTGCCGGATCTGAACCGGCGCATCCAGGACAGCGCCGCCAGCATCGACCGTACCACCGACGTCGCCAAGGCGCGCGCCGAGATCGATGAGCTGCGCGCGGAGGTCTCGGCGCTGCTCGGCGCCGTCGCCGACAACGGCCCGGTGTCGCAGCTCGGCGTCAAGGCCCTGGCGCACATCAACGACAAGCTCCGGGAGTTGCAGCAGGACACCCGCTTCAAGCCGGAAGAGCGGCAGTATCTGATCGGGCAGTGGCAGCAGCTGCAAGAGCAGACCGAAGCCGCCACCAAAGAGCTCGATGACGCGCGCGGCCAATTCGCCGGGCTGCTGCAGACCCTGCAGCAGAACGAGGATTTCATCGGCGAGCTTCTGGAAATCCGCCAGGCCGAGCGGGCGCTCGAAGTGATCCGCAGCCTGTCGCACGACATCCGCGACGCCTCGAACCAGCTCAACAAGCTGATCGGCGGCATCAAGCCGCCGGGAGCGTGAGTGACGGGGCGGTGCCGTGAACATTGCGAAGACCCGCGTGCTCGGTCTGATGGCGAGCATCGCCGTGGTCGGCGCCGTGATCGTGGCCTGCCGGCCGTCGGGTGACGCCGGCTACGTCGAGATCAAGACGGTGCCGAGCACGCTGTCGACCCATACGGCGCTTTATCTCGACACGGTCAAGCTCGCGCCGATCAAAAACGGCAGCGCCATCCTGCGCCAACCGGTCGGCACGCTGAAACTGCAGGCCGGTGGCTTTGCCGGCACCATGGCTCCGCTGTGCAGCATCGTGATCGCCAAGGACCGCATCACCACCGTGACAATTTCGGTGCTGGAGCGGCCGCCGCGCTGCCAATGCCGCTTCATCAGCCACGACGCCGCGACCGCACAGGCCTGCGTGAGCTGAGTGGCTTTCGATTGAGGGAAATATATCAATGGCTTACTTCAGGAAGAACGCGGAGATTTTCGCGCAAAGGGGGACTTGAAATATAGCACTCGGTACTATAGATTATTCTCAATGGGAAAACGTCTTGTCGAGACGGATCATAAATCATCGGTAGATTTTATTAAAAATGTGCGGAATAGCAGAGCATTCGAATGCAGGTTTTCAAAACGAGCGAGTTTGTGCGCTTAGCTAACAAGGAAGGCCTTGCCGATGAGGATTGTTGTGAGGCGGTGGATCGAGCGGAAAAGGGTCTGGTTTATGCTGCCCTTGGTAAGTTCCTGATCAAGCAGAGGGCAGGCGGGGTTAGGATTATCATTTTCCACCAGGAGGGCCATCGCGCAGTCCTTCTTCATGTGTTTGCCAAGAATGCGAAGGAGAACCTCTCAAAGAGAGAGTTAGAAATTTATCGAGATTTTGCGAAAGAGCTCGCTCAAGTTACTGCAACGCAGGTTGGGGAACTGGTGAAACGAAAGAAATGGGTAAAGATCGACTATGAGCAACACCGCAAAAACCTATCGAAGCGGACCGCTTCGATCGCTGCATCTCGCGGCGAAGGATCTTCACGAAGTCGGCGCGATTGATAAGGCGACGATGCGCCGCTTTGACGTGTCCTGCTTGACTCCGGTGAAGGACTTCAAGCCTGATGCGATCAGGCATATTCGAGAGACGGCGCACATGAGTCAGTCGATCTTTGCATTCGCACTAAATGTAACGACCTCACTCGTTAGCAAGTGGGAGCGCGGCGAAAAAAAACCTAGTGGGCCATCGCTCAAGTTGCTCTCCCTTGTTGAAAGGAAAGGCATCAAAGCTATTCTGTGATCACAGTCTGGCCGGAGCGGACTCGCGCGGAAAGGCCTTTCAGCAATCCGCCCGGATTGCCTCTTTACAAACCGGCGTGCGGGATCACTTCATCGTCGGAATGACGAACTCGGCGCCTTCTTTCACGCCCGAGGGCCAGCGCGCGGTGACGGTCTTGGTGCGGGTGTAGAAGCGGATCGAGTCAGGGCCGTGCTGGTTGAGGTCGCCGAAGCCGGAGCGCTTCCAGCCGCCGAACGTGTAGTACGACAGCGGCACCGGAATGGCGAAGTTGACGCCGACCATGCCGACCTCGACGCGGTTGACGAAGTCGCGCGCGGCGTCGCCGTCGCGGGTGAAGATGGCGACACCGTTGCCGTATTCGTGCTCCGACGGCAGCCGTACCGCCGCCTCGTAATCGTTGGCGCGCACCACCGCGAGGACGGGTCCGAAAATCTCCTCCTTGTAGATGCGCATGTCCGGCGTCACGTGATCGAACAGGCAGCCGCCCATGAAGTTGCCGTTCTCATAGCCCTGCATTTTGAAATTGCGGCCGTCGACCAACAGCTTGGCGCCTTCCTTGACGCCGAGATCGACGTAGCTCTTCACCTTGTCGAGATGCGCGCGCGTGATCAGCGGGCCGAAATCGGCCTGCGCGTCGGTCGACGGCCCGATCTTCAGGCTTTCGACCCGCGGCACCAATTTCTCCAGAAGAACGTCGGCGGTCTTCCTGCCGACCGGCACCGCTAC
>JASHSE010000428.1 GCA_030036975.1 Xanthobacteraceae bacterium
CACCCGGGCACCTGGCGGGCGCGCTGTTCGAGATGATGGCTGGCGTGTCGATGGTTCATGTGCCTTACCGCGGCGGGGCAGCAGCGCTAACCGACCTGGCGGGTCGCACACAGGTCATGATCTCCCCCTTAGTTGACTCGATCGGCGTTATCCGCGGCGGCCGGCTGCGGGCGCTCGCGGTCACCAGCTTGAAGGCATCGCCGGTCTTGCCGGAAATTCCCACGTTGGCCTCCGTCGTCCCAGGCTATGAGGTGAGCGTGTGGACGGCCCTCGGCGCACCCAAGGCGACGCCGGCCGGCACAATCGCGGCCCTCAACAAAGCCGTGAACGCGAGCCTCGCCGAGCCGGCCATCGCGAACCGTATTCGCGAGCTTGGCGCCGAGCCGATGATCATGAGCCCCAGCGAGCTTGACGCCTTCGTTGTGGCCGATACGCAACGCTGGGCCAAGGCCGTCAAATTCTCCGGCGCGAAGGTTGATTGATGCGGAATTCGGATGATTGATCCCTCGTCATTCCGGATCGCCGCGGAAGCGGCGAGTCCGGAATCCATAACCCCGGCGTAGGGCTTATGGATTCCGGGTTCGCCGCTTCGCGGCGCCCCGGAATGACGGGGGGAATCAATCAGCGGAATTCCGTATAACCCGCCGTAGCTCGGCGGCGGGCGAAGGCGAGTCGCTCAGCGCCGGAATGAGAACGAATTGCCCGGATTTCATTCGACACCAGTTTAATGAATATTTCGTAGTTAGTTCAACATCTTATCATCGAAAAGGGTACAAAAGGTAGCCGGGAAAACCAGCATTCTTCGGCAAAACTTTAATGACTTTCTCGCTTCGGCTCCAATCCGTTCACCCCATGGATTCCGCTAATGTTCACGGCGAAATGGCTTTTTCAGCGCCGTGGGCGGGACAAGTTGACTGCGTTGACCTGAAATCATCGCCCGATTAGTTCGTTCCGATGCTCCGTCCCGGCAGCTTCGCGCTCACTCTGTTGCTGTCGCTGTTGACCGGGCTCGGCCCGCTGTCGATGGACATGTATCTGCCGTCGCTGCCCGCGATCGGGCAGGCGCTGCAGGCATCGACCGCGCAAGCGCAGTTCACGATTTCCAGTTACTTGTTCGGCTTCGCCGTGGGGCAGATCGTTTACGGCCCGATCTCCGACCGCTTCGGCCGGCGGCCGGTGATCCTGGCGGCGCTGGTTTTGTATGCGATCGGCAGCGTGTTCTGCGCCATCACGCAATCGATCGAGACGTTGATCGCGGTGCGCTTTCTTCAGGCGCTCGGCGGCGCCGGCGCCATCGTGCTCGCCCGCGCCGTGGTGCGCGATATCTACAGCGGCGTGCGCGCCGGGCGCGAACTGTCGCTGATGGGCTCGATCACCGCGTTCGCGCCGATCGTGGCGCCGGCGATCGGCGGCGTGCTGCAGACCGCGTTCGGCTGGCGCGCGAGTTTTGTTTTGTTGGTGATGTTCGCCCTGTTCGCCGCAGCGGCCGCCGCCCGGCTGTTGCCGGAAACGCTGAGAGAGCGCACGCCCGGGCCGTTTTCGGCGCGCGCCATGGCGATGCTCTATCGTTCGGTGCTGGTGCATCGCGGTTTTCTGGCCAATCTCGGCATTTTGACCGCGAGCTTCGTCGGCTTGTTCGCCTGGATTTCGGGCATCTCGGTGGTGATGCAGGGCGTTTACGGCCTGTCCCCGGCCGCGTTCGGCGCCACCTATGCGGTGAGCGCGCTGGGCTACATGCTCGGCACATCGATCGCTGCGCGCGTCGTCATGCGCATCGGGCTTGATCGCACCATGGGCATCGGCGCCGCAGTCCAGGCGGCCGGCGGTTTGGCGATGGCGGCCGCCGTGGCGCTCGGGCTCGGCAGCGTCGCCTGGCTGGTCGGCGCCATGACGCTCTATCTCGCCGGCATGGGTTTCGTGCTGCCGCAGACCCAGGCGAGCGCGCTGACGCCGTTTCCCGATCGCGCCGGCACCGCCTCGTCATTGATGGGCTTTACCCAGCAATCCTGTGCCGCCATCGCCGCGGCGGCGATCGGCGCGTTTCTCGGCCGCTCCGCCTGGCCGGTCGCCGGCACGCTTGCAGCAATGGGACTGTTGGCGCTGGCGATCTGGGCGGCAACGCGCGGCGTGCGGAAACTGTAGCGGCGAACAAATGCGGCTTGAGTCAGTTTCTCGTGAAAGCGAGGCACGCCGAGATGTCCTCTGGCTCGAGCATCGGATACTGGCGGAGAATTTCTTCCTGGGACTCGCCAGCACTCAGATAGTCGAGGATGCTTTCGACAGTGATGCGCAAAGTCCTGATGACCGGTTTGCCGTTGCAGACATCCGGATTGATGGTGATCCTATCGATTGCCACAGCAATAGGGCACGCTCACGGTGCGAAGTAGAACTCGTTTGAAAGCTATAACGAGCAGCGATGCTCGACAATATGCCGAGTTTCAAAAAGCAACCCGCGATGAAAGTTGCGTTGTCCGGTCAGTCGATGTGCGCGCCGGACGCCTTGATGATCGGCGCCCATTTGGCGAGTTCGGCCTTGACGAAGCTTGCCGTGCTTTGCGGCGTCGAGCCGGGCGTCGGATCGATGCCGGCCTTTTGCAGGGCGCTCGACACGGCAGGATCGGCCAGCGCCTTGTTGATCGCGGCATTGAGCTTGTCGACGATCGGCTTCGGCGTGCCCGCGGGCGCCAAAATCGCGTTCCAGGTGTAGCACTCGTAACCCTTGACGCCCTGTTCCTGCAGCGTCGGCAGATCAGGCATCGCCGGGATGCGCGTCGCCATGCCGGCGCCGAGCGCGCGGACCTTGCCGGCGAGCGCCAGCGGCATTGCGGTCGGCGTCGCGTCGAAAGCGAGCGCGATTTCTCCGCCGAGCAGGCCGAGGTCCATCGGCGCGGAGCCCTTATAGGGCACGTGCACGATGTCGAGCCCGCCGACATCGGCTCGAAACTCCTCGCCGCACAAATGCAGGATCGAGCCGACGCCGGAGGAGCCGTAGGAGTATTTGCCCGGATTGGCCTTGAGCAAAGTCACCAGGCTTTTCACGTCGGTCACCGGCAGCGACCGGCTCGCCATGAGGATGGTCGGCGTCACCCCGACCTGGCCGAGCGGCGCAAAGCCGCGCTCGGTGTCGTATGGCAGGTGGCTGTACAGTCCGGGATTGATGGCGTTGGTCGAGGCCGTCGCCATCAGCAGCGTGTAGCCGTCGGGCGCGGCCTTGGCTACGTCGCCGGTACCGATGGTGCCGCCGGCACCGCCGCGGTTCTCGACGACGAAATTCTGTCCTAAAATCTCTGCCATCTTCGCGCCCATGATGCGGCCGACAATATCGGTCGGGCCGCCGGCAGCGAATGGAATGATCATCTGCACCGGCCGCGACGGGTAGTTGTCCTGCGCGTGGGGCGCCGGACCGCACAGCAGCAGCGACGCCAACAGCGCCGCGGCGGCAGCAGCCGTTCGTCGATAATGGGCCATGAGCTTCCTCCCTGGGTTTGGTCGCGAGGATAACATGCGGCCGCGGCATGGCCAGCCTTCACCGCGTTCGCCGTCCGCGCTCCATCATTTCCTCGCCGCGGCGCTGCAAGCGCAAGCCGGGGCCGCAGGGTGAAGCCGGAACGCCGCGGCCTCATCTTTATCTTTCGAGGCGCGACTCCAGCGCGCACCTGAAGGATGACGTTCATTCATTTCCTCGCGGTCTGCTTCCGGGCTATGGTCTCGGCCAATGGGGTCGGCGCCGCACGCGGCAGAGAAGCGCGGCATCGCCGGTTGCACGTCACGTGCGGGAGGAACCGATGAGCATCGCCGCGACGGCCGACCAGGCTGCTTTGCAGGAAGCGCGCGGCGACATGCGCCACGTCGTGGCGCGGCTCGAGCGGCTGCCGTATTGCTCCTGGCATCTGAAAATGCGGCTGATCATCTGCACCGCGTGGTTCTTCGACGCCTTCGATTCGATCGCCATCGCCTATGTGCTGCCGCCGCTGATCGGGCTGTGGCATCTGTCGCCGCAACAGATCGGCTCGTTGATCGGCGTCGGCTTCCTTGGGCAACTGGTCGGCGCCGTCGCTTTCGGCTGGATTGCCGAGCATTGGGGCCGGCGGCGCTCGATGCTGACGACGCTCTTGATCTTTTCGCTCGGCGCTTTGGCTTGCGCGGCCGCGCAAAGCTACACCATGCTGTGGTGGCTGCGCTTCATCCAGGGCATCGGGCTCGGCGGCGAGATTCCGCTGATGGCCGCCTATGTCAATGAATTCGCGCAAGCCAAGGGTCGCGGCCGCTTCTCGCTTTCCATTCAGGTCCTGTTCTCGGCCGGGCTTGTCGCGGTGGCGCTGGTCGGCGTCTATGTGGTGCCGCATTGGGGCTGGCAATGGATGTTCGTGATCGGCGCCATCCCGGCGCTGATCGCGTTGCCGATGCGGGCCGTGTTGCCGGAATCGCCGCGCTGGCTGGCGAGTCGCGGCCGCTTCGACGAGGCCGACCGCGCGCTGACGCGGCTCGAGGCGATCGCGGTGTGCGACGGCAGGCAGATCGCGGCGCTGCCGGCCGATCTGCCGATGGTGGTCGAGGCCAAGCCGCGCATCGCCGAGCTGTTTCGCGGCCTGTATCTGCGCCGCACAATTGCGGTCTGGCTGATGTGGATCGGCGCCTATTTCGTGTCGTACGGCATCACCGCCTGGATGCCGTCGCTGTTCCGCACCGTCTATCACCTGCCCGTCCGGCAATCGCTGACCTACGGCTTCATCAATAGCGCCGTCGGGTTTGCCGGCGCGCTCGCCGCGCTTTATCTGATCGAGGCGATCGGACGGCGGCGCATGTTCATGGCGAGTCTCGGCGGTTGCGCGGCGGCGCTGATCGCGTTCGCGTTCCTGCCGCAGCTTTCCGCCGCGGGAACGCTGACGGTGTCGACCATCGGCTTTTTCTTTCTCAGTTCGACGCTGGTGTCGCTCGCCACCTACACGGCGGAGATTTATCCGACCCATCTGCGCGCGCTCGGCGGCGGCGTCGCCAGCGCCTGGCAGCGCGGCGCCTCGGTGGTGGGCACCACCGTCGTCGGCTGGGTGCTGCCGTACTACGGCATCAACGCGGTGTTCGTCATGTTCGGTCTGTTCGCGCTGATGGGCGCCATCGTCACGGCGCTGTTCGCGGTCGAAACCCGCGCGCAAATTCTCGAACGCATATCGCCGGTCGCGTAGGCGGCGCGGCCAAAACCGAGCGGGTCAAGACGATGCCAGCCGCCGCAGCAAGCCGCAATGGCGCCCACGCCGATCTTCCCGGCGTCAAACTGTGGTTCGTCGATAGCGGCGGCGACGGCGTGCCGATCGTGCTGTTGCATCCGAACACCGGCACGGTCGAAATCTGGGAGCCGCAAATCGCCGGCTTGGCGCACGCCGGCTACCGCGTCATCGCTTTCGACAGCCGCGGCTGGGGCAACAGTACGCCCGATCCCTCGTCGGGGCAGCAGCCGGGCTCGATCGCCGAGGATTTGCATGCGCTCGCCGATCACCTGAAGCTGGACAAATTTCATCTGCTCGGCGTCGCCGGCGGCGGCTTTGCCGCGCTGGATTATGCCGCCTGGCATCCGGAGCGGCTGCGCGCCCTCATTGTCGGCGGCTCTACCGGCGCGATCGTGGACAAGCTGATCGCCGATTTCATTGCCCGCATCGCCATTCCGGAGATCAGGAAACAGTCGGCGCATTACCGCGAGATCGGTCCGTCCTATCGCGGCGCCAACCCGGAAGGCACCAGGCGCTGGATCGAGATCGACGAAAACTCGCGCCAGCCGGGCGTGCCGTTTCAGCCGCCGCTGCGCACGCCCAACACGCTCGCCAAGATCGCCGCCATCGCGACGCCGACGCTGATCATCGCCGCCGCCGCCGACCTGTTGGCGCCGCCGGCGCTGATGCGGCTGTGGGCCGCACACTTACGCCATCACGAATGGGCGGTCATTCACGACGCCGGTCACGCCATGGCCTGGGAGCAGCCCGGCGCATTCAACGACAAGGTTTTGGAGTTCGTGAGGCGGTATTAGGACAAATGCACGCCGCGACTGACGACGTATTCACGTTCTCGTTTCGCTCTCGCATCTGTGACTACTGGATGTCCCGCCTTCGCGGGCTATGACAGTCGAGTTTTATTGCCGTTGATCTGAGAAATATGATGGAACCTAATGCCGCATCGCGCATTGCTTGCAAGCCATGCGCCGCAGCACTTACCGCCGTAACTTTCACGAAATGTCGGACGCCGAAAAACGCCAAGTCGCCGACGAATTGATGCTGCCGACCGGTGCATTTGCGGCGATTGCATTCGCCGCGGTGATCATTGTGGCGCTGCTCTGGGCGCCCGCAGGCATGCTCGACCACATCAGCCGCATCGTTCCGGTCAGCATTGCGTCGAACGCCCGGTAGTGCTGGATCGCATTGCCCGATCCTTATCAGGACCAATGTTATAAATAATAAAGATAATAAACCGCGGTAGTGCTTGTGCCGGTCGGCGGGAGTGATACGCTCACCTCGCGTTTTACAGTTTCACGCTTGGGCCGGCGACATCGCCAGGGGTTCGGTATGCCACTTAGAGATCGCTCGAGGGCCGTCAGCCGCCGCGCTCTGCTCGCCGGCGGCGCCGCACTGACGCTGACCCGGACCAGGCGCGCGTCGGCACAGGCGGAGGAGCCTTTCAGCATCGGCTTTCTCACGGTCGACACCGGTCCGCTGGCCGCCGGCGGCAAGCAGCAGGAGGAAGGCGCGGCGCTGTTTCTCAAAGAGCGTGACGGCATGATCGCCGGCCGCAAGGTTACGCTGATCACCCAGGATACCGCCGGCAACACTTCGCTCGCCAAGACCAAGACTCAGGAACTGGTCGAGCGCTACAAGGTGCCGGTGATGATCGGGCCGCTCGCCACCAACGAGGCGCTGGCGATCGACGGTTACATTCGTGAAACCAAAGTGCCGCTGATCACCACCACGTCGGCGGCGACCGTCGATCTGAAAACCCATGCCGTCAATCCGTGGGTATTGCACGCGTTCGGCACCGCGCCGCAGGTCACCTATCCGCTCGGCCATTACGCCGCCGAGACGCTGGGCTTCAAGCGCATGGCGATCGTCGCCGAGGATTTCACCTACGGCTACGAAGGCGCTGGCGGCTTTCAGCTCACCTTCGAGGGCGCCGGCGGCAAGATCGTGCAGAAGCTATGGCCGCCGCTCAACGCACCGGATTACGGGCCGTTCCTGGCGCAGATCCGTTCCGACATCGACGGCATCTATATGGGCTTTGCCGGCATCAATCCGCTGCGCTTCCTCAAGCAGTTCAACGAATATGGGCTCAAGGGCAAGCTCGCGGTGCTCGGCAACACCACGAGCACCGACGAGGGCATTCTCAAGCTGATGGGTGAGGAAGCAGTCGGCGTCTACAGCGCCGGCTGGTACGCCGCCGGCCTCGACACGCCGGACAACAAGGCCTTCGTCGCCGGCATCAATGCCGCCTACAAGCACGACCCCGGCTTCTACACCGCCGGTCCCTACACGGCGCTGCTCATCATCGAGCAGGCGCTCGACGCCGTCCACGGCAATACCAATGACGCGGCGGGCTTCCTCGAAGCGATGCGCGAGGTGCGGCTCAGCCACGGGCCGATCGGTCCGGTGCGGCTCGACCAATACGGCACGCCGATCCTCGACATCTACATCCGTCGGGTGGCGCGCGTTAAAGGTAAACTGGTCAACACCATCCTCAAGACCTATCCGCAGGTCAGCCAGTTCTGGACCTACGATCCCGCGGCGTTCGTCAAGCAGCCGCCGTTCTCGCGCGATTTTCCGCCGAGCAAATATTTGGAATAAACCGACCGCGCTTGCTGTCGACCTCATCCTGAGGTGGCCGCGAAGCGGCCCTCGAAGGATGCAGGCCGAGGCGCTGCGGCCTCGCCCTTCGAGGCTCGGCGCGGAGCTTGTCATCGGGCCGGCCGAAGGCCGGACCCGTTGGCGCCGAGCACCTTAAGGGTGAGGAAATGAGTCAGCAATGCGCGCGCGATACGTTAGGCGCTGCGCTCCAACAGCTCGATCGACACGCCTTCGGGCGCGCGGATGAAGCAGACGCGCACGCCCGGCCGTACCGTGGTCGGCTCTCTGGTGAATTCGACGCCCTTGGCCTTCAGCTCAGCGGCGATCGCATCGATGCCGCTCACCGCGAGCCCGAAATGATCGAGGCCGCGATACGGAATCGCCGGCGCCGCATTGGTGCCGTCGCCGGCCGCTACCGGCGCGATGAAAATCTTGGCGCCGCCGAGCTTGAGGTCGATGCGCGGCTTGCCTTGCTGCATGGTGCGGATCACCTCGGCGCCGAGCATTTTTTCGAACCACTGCGCCATGCCTTCCGGATTGGTGGTGCGCAGATGGACGTGATCCCAGGTAATTTGTGCCATTTGAACCTCTCCTCATTTCCTCTGCCGCTCGTCCCCGCGAAAGCGGGGACCCAGGAGCGGATTGTTCTGCGTCGATTGCGTTCCATCTGGATTCCCGCTTGCGCGGGAATGAGCGGCAGCAAGCCCTCACACCTTGATCTTCTCGTCGGCCGCGACGCGGCCGACGGCGGCGCGTTTGAGCATGCGGTCCTTGTGGGCGGTATAGTTTTTCAGCTCGGCCATCGGCAATTCGCGGCGTACGCCCCAGGTGTAGAACACGAAACCGTACGGATCGAGCACGCTGTAGTGTTCGGAAAACCATTCGCGGCCGGCCAGCATGGCGTCGATCTGTTTCAGATAGCCGCGGAAGGTCTTCAAGCCCATGTCCTTGATGCCCGGAAAGGCGCTCTGGTCGGCGGTGTAGCGCTCCGGCCGGCCGACATGGGCGTGGGCGGGATGTACGCTGGAGGCGAAGAAGCCGATCAGCGACAGCGCCTTGGCCTCCGTCGCCGCATGCCTCGGCCACAGATCGTAGCGCTTGCCGAGGTAGGGCAGGATCGCGGTGTTTTCGGTCAGCGGCTCGCCGTCGTCGAGGCGCAACGCCGGCACGCGGCCGAGCGGATGAATTTTCAGGTAGGCCTCGGTGCGCTGCTCGCCGCCGGCGAGGTCGACCTTCCTGGCTTCGTATTTGTCGCCGCTCTCCTCGAGCACGATGTGCGCCGCCATCGAGCACGCACCAGGAGCGTAAAACAGCGTCAGCATTGATGAAATCCTCCCCGCTCACTAAAGGCCACTGCCCGGCGCCGGCAGCCGAGCAGTGTGCCGCCTGAATGGAACGTCTACTATAACGGATGGCGGCGGCTCGCGGCATCGGCAAAGCGCCGTCCACCTATGCGCTCTTGACGGCCCTTCGACGAATATTGACTCCGCCGCCCAATCGCTTCCGAATAGGGTCGGAGACACGCCCATGATCAAGAAATTCCACGTTCTCTATGTCGGCCAGATCGAGCTCGACAATGTCGGCCTCGACGGCACGCCCGCCAACGAGCGGCGCTATTCGGACCAGGAGCTGCGCGAGGCCTTTTTCACCGCGCGCGACGTCGCCCAGCTCATGGACGAGCTCGGCTTTGACGTGCTGTGGACCGCCGAGCATCATTTCCAGCGCGAAGGCTACGAGGTCTTTCCCAACCTGATCCAGCTCGGCCTGTGGCTCGCCACCCAGACCAAGCGTTTGAAGTTCGGCTGCGCCTTCAACATCCTGCCGATGTGGCACCCGATCCGACTGGCCGAGGATTACGCCATGGCGGACATCGTCACCGACGGCCGCATCGTCATGGGCGTCGGCCGCGGTTATCACACCCGCGAGGTCGAAACCTTCGGCGCGCCGCTTCTCGACGCCGCCAAGAATCGCGAGTTGTTCGAAGAGCAGTTGCAGCTCTTGCTGACCTGCTTCAACCAGCAAACCTTCCATCACAAGGGCAAGTTCTATGAATGTCCGCCGCCGGTGGAGTATCGCGGCTATAAGCTCGCCGACGTCACCATGGTGCCGCGCCCGAAGCATCTGCCGGTCGAGATCTGGATGCCGATCGCCAGCGGCAAGACCATCGAGCTGATGGCGCAAAACGGCTTGAAAGCCATGGTGACGCTCAATGGCGAGAAAATCCTCGACGATGTCATCCGCGCCTATCAGGCCGCCTGCCTCAAGCACGGCCGGCAAAAAGAGCTCGGCGAGGACGTGATCTGGGGCGCCGGCGTCTATCTCGCCGACAGCCGCGAGGCGGCCATCCGGGCGCTTGAACCGGCTCACGACGAGCGTTTCAAATGGTTCGCGCCGTTCGGCTTCGTGCGCTACGCCGACGAGCAGGGCCGCACCTGGGGCTCGCCGGGTGCGCCGACCACCGTGCCGAAACTCGCCGACGGCGTGAAGCAGAAGGCGTGGTTCTGCGGACCGCCCAAGGAGGTGATCGACGGCATCAAGTCGATCGAGGCGAAATATCCGGGGCTCGAGCATTTCATGATCCACTGGGCCGAAGGCCTCGGGCCCGAGGCGTTCAAGGAACAGTTACGCTGGTTCGCCAAGGACGTGATGCCGGCATTCAGGCGGGCGTGACGCCGTGCCCCTTGCTCCGACGACGCGGCCTGGTTCGACGCCTGCGTGAAAGTGGCGGATCGGGTGCGTGGCCACGCCGAGAGTTTCCGCGGGCGGCGGACATCCCGCCTCGGCGTCTTCGTTCTATCTGCGCGCTTGCCATTATTATCAGATGGGCGAACGCTTCCGCACGCCGAAGCTCGGCACCGCGGTGATGTGGAACTGGCCGGAGCAGAAGCTGCAGGCATGAGAGCCGGCGCCCCGGAAGGACGCTGCATTGGCTGATTTCGACCTCGCCGTCATCGGCGGCGGCATCAATGGCGCCGGCATCGCCCGCGATGCCGCCGGCCGCGGCTTGCGCGTCGTGCTGTTCGAGCAAAACGATCTCGCCTCCGGCACGTCGTCGGCGTCCTCGAAGCTGATCCATGGCGGCTTGCGTTATCTGGAACACGGCGAATTCCGGCTGGTGCGCGCGGCGCTCGCCGAACGCGAAATCCTGCTGCGCGCGGCGCCGCATCTGATCCGGCCGCTGCGCTTCGTGCTGCCGCTCGACCCGGCGCGCCGCTCACCCTTGCTGCTGCGGCTCGGCCTTCTGCTCTATGACTGGATCGGCCGGCGGCGGATTCTGCCGCCGACGCGCGAACTCGATCTGGTGATCGATGCGGCCGGCCAGCCGCTGCGCAGCGCGTTCCAGCACGCTTTCGAATATTCCGACTGCTTCGCCGACGACGCGCGGCTCGTCGTGCTCAATGCGGTCGATGCCGCCGCGCGCGGCGCGGCGATCCGCACCCGCACGCGCCTCCAACGCGCCGAGCGCAGCGAGGTCTGGCGGCTCGTCGTCAACGCGCGCGGCCGCCGCGACGAGGTGACCGCGCGGGTCTTGGTCAAC
>JASHSE010000429.1 GCA_030036975.1 Xanthobacteraceae bacterium
GCGCGGTCGGCGGAGCCGGCAAAGCGATGCGACAGTCCCCAATCCTTCAGCGCGTCGGCCGCCGGCCGGCGCCGCGTCTCGATGTCGGCAAAGACTTCGATGGCGGCGGCAAGCCGGGCGGCAGGTGTCATGACAACGGACGACGCAGGGTCGGCTTATTCCGCCGCGCGGCGGATCGCAGCCGACCGCTCGCTGGCCGCCGTCTCATGCCGTCGCACGTGGCGGCGCAGGCTTTTGATCGCTTCTTCGAGATCGTGCACATGAATGCCTTTCGGGCATTTGCCGGCGCGCACGCTCTTGAGCATCCGCCACAGCAGATCGTCGTCGTGCTCGTCGCGGTACGGCTTCAGATCGAGGTCCTTCGGCACCTTCTTGAGCCGCTCGTCGCCGATGCTCTTGACGTATTTCTGCATGAAGCGGTCGTAGGCCCGCCACTCGATGTCCGCCGCGCGCACCGCGGCCTCCTCGGCGCGCGTCGCGATCTGATGGGCGTGCAGATAATGCAGGCCCAGTTGATCGATAAGCGTCTTCTCGACCTCCTCGTGCAGGATCAGAAAGCGGTCGGTCTCGATGGTGCGGCCGCGGAACTTGAACGATTTCGGCATGTGGCGGTCGATATAGATCGTCTTGCCGTCGAGACTGTAGCCGGCGAGATAGGGAATGTCGTGCTTGCGGTCCAACTTCTTGGCGCGCCGCACCACGGCGTCCAGCGCACGATCCATCATCAGGCTGGAGACGTACCATTCCGGCAAGCGGAGTTTTTCGTGCGGCGCGGTCGGATGACAAATGTCGAGCGGCATGGCAGCGATCCTCAAGTGCCGGTGAACACCTCGATGATGTAAATGAACCACATGACGGCGAGCACCACGGCGGACACGCCGAACAGCGGCCCGCGTACGTTCACCTTGTTGCTGGTGGTGTGCACGAAAGCGTGCAGCAGGCGGAAAACGACGAAGATCCAGGCCAGCACCAAGAACACGATGCCGGCCTTGCGCGTCACCAAGGCGAGGATGGTGAGCACGTAGAACAGAACCGGCAATTCGAACTGATTGCCATAGGAATTCGCCACCTGGGTGGCACGCTTCGGCCAGTTCGGCTGGCGCAGGGCAATATCTTCGGGCCGCACCGCGCCGGAGCGAAGCGCGTGGCTGCGCAATGGCGCCGCCCAGAACAACAGCACGAAGGTGAGGATGACCTCGACGAACAGCGGCAGCAGGATGGCTTGCAGAGACATGCGCGTTGCGCCCCTTGCGATGCTTGCCTCCTAGCATGACGCCGCACACCCGGCCAATGGCAAGGGCGGCAACTCACAATTTGACGCTGATCGCGGTTTCGCCGTCTTCGTCGACCAGGGCGCTGCGCCACGATTTGCCGTCGAACAGCGCCTTGCGTACGGCATCCGCGGTGCCGCCGTGGCTGAGGTTCGCGGTGATCAGGGTACCGCCGGTGCGAAGCAAGCCGCGCAGCGTCTTGTGCAGGGCCGGCGTCGGCGTCTGGCCGTCGAAAAACGCCACGTCATAACCGGGATCGAGGGTCGGCAGGACAGAGGCGAAATCGCCCTCATGCACGGTGATGCGGTGGTCGAGCGCGGCGGCCGCGATATTGTCCCGCGCCAGCCGCACATGCTCGGGATCGCGCTCGATCGTGTCCACTGTCGCATCGCGCGCGCCGGATGCGAACGACAGCGCCGTGTAGCCGAGCGCAGTGCCGAGTTCCAGGATACGACGCGCGTCGGCGGCTGCCGCCAAAGCCGCCAGCAGCGGCCCATTGTCGTACGGATGGGCACCGCAGCGGTGCCGCGCCCGGTGCGCGTCGGTCGCGGCGCGGATTTTGGCGAATGGATCGGGTGCCGCGCCAGCCATCGCCGTCCTCAGCTTCGACTTGGGTAGTTCGGACTTTCGCGCGTGATGGTCACGTCGTGCACGTGACTCTCGCGCAAGGCCGCGCCGGAAATGCGGACAAACACCGCCTTGGCGTGGAAGTCGGCAAGGTTCTTGCCGCCCACATAGCCCATGGCGGCGCGCAGGCCCCCGGCCAGTTGATGCAGCACGTTGGCCACCGGCCCCTTGTACGCCACCTGGCCTTCGATGCCCTCGGGTACCAGTTTCAACGTGTCCTTGATTTCCTGCTGGAAGTAACGATCGGCCGAGCCGCGTGCCATGGCGCCGACCGACCCCATGCCACGGTAGCTCTTGTAGGAGCGGCCCTGATAGAGAAACACCTCGCCGGGCGTTTCGTCGGTGCCGGCGAGCAGCGAGCCGATCATCACGCAATCGGCGCCGGCGGCGATCGCCTTGGCGAGGTCGCCGGAATATTTGATGCCGCCGTCGGCGATCACCGGCGTGTCGGTTTTTCTGGCCACCTCGACCGTATCCATGATCGCGGTGAGCTGCGGCACGCCGACGCCGGCGACGATGCGGGTGGTACAGATCGAACCCGGACCGATGCCGACCTTGATGGCGTCGGCGCCGGCGTCGATCAGCGCCCTGGCGCCGTCGGCAGTGGCGATGTTGCCGGCGACGACCTGGACGGCGTTCGACTGCCGTTTGATGCGG
>JASHSE010000430.1 GCA_030036975.1 Xanthobacteraceae bacterium
CACCCAAACGTCCGCTCGTTTACGAAGCGCTCATGCTGAGCGCAAGGCGCCGCGCCGACACCGCGCCGATAAAGGAATGCGCAAACAATTTGACTAAAAGTGTGGCCGTCAAAACAAAAACAAAAATCCAGAAGACGGGGTGTGCGGTGTCAAAACAACGATGCTTGGCGGGCGCAGTCGCAATTGCAATGATGGCGGTCACGCCTGCCGTTGCGGCCGATATGCCGGTTCTGCCGTTTCTGCCGCAGGTCGGCGAAAATGCCGAGCCGGCGCCCGCTTTGGCGCCGAAGTTCGCGGACTGGCGCGGCTTCTATGTCGGCGGCCTCGCCAGCTACAGCGACGTCGGCGCCGATTTCAGCGAAGCGACGCGGGCGCCGATCGCGCAAAGCTTGCAGCAGACCGAGATCGAGAACGAGTTCGCGCCGTCGAATTGGCAGGTGCTGGGCAACGCGTTCAAGGGCGCCGGCGGCGCCGGCGGTTTTGTCGGCTACAATGCCGAATATCTCAGTCCTTATGGCAAAGTGGTGCTGGGCGTCGAAGCCGATTACGAGCACGCCTGGGTGTCGCTGGTGGCGCCGAACACGCCGATCAGCCGCGTCCAGACGCTGGGTTCGGGAACGGTCGATGCAGTCACGATCACCGGCGCCGGCACGTTGAGCGGTCTCGATTTCGCCACGCTGCGCGGCCGCGCCGGCTGGGATTTCAACGGCTTCCTGCCCTACGTGTTTGTCGGCCTCGCCGTCGGCACCACCAATCTCAACATCACGGAAACCACGACGTTGGTGCAGAACTTCGGGACCCCGGCCGCCACGACCTTCGTCTTTCCCGGCATTGCCGGAAGGAGTTCGGAGTGGCTGTGGGGCGGCGCGGTGGGCGCCGGCCTGGACGTAGCGCTGACGCAGCACTTCTTCCTGCGCGGCGAGTACGAATTCGTGCAATTCGAGCCGGTGGCGAACACGCCGATCAACGTCAATTCCGTCCGCGTCGGCGCCGCCTTCAAGTTCTGAACGGGCGCAGCGCGCCAGGCTAGTTTTTAAGAGCACGGCAAGCCCATTGCCGGATCGGCTGGTCCGGGGCTAGACCTGCGCCATGAACGAGCGCTCTGCCGATCGGCTGGCTATTGCCGTGGCGCAACTCAATCCGATCGTCGGCGATATTTCCGGCAATCTCGAGCGCGCCCGCGCCGCGCGCGCCATCGCCGCTCGCGACGGCGCCGATCTGGTCGCCTTTTCCGAGCTGTTCATCGCCGGCTATCCGCCCGAGGATTTGGTGCTCAAGCCGGCCTTTCAGGCCGCCTGCCGCGTCGCGGTGGAGAATTTGGCGCGCGAGACCAATGACGACGGCCCGGCCGTGCTCATCGGCACGCCGTGGCTCGAAGACAACAAGCTCTACAACGCCTATGCGCTGCTCGCCGAGGGCCGCATCAAGGCCGTCAGCCGCAAGGTCAATCTGCCGAACTATGGCGTGTTCGACGAAAAGCGCGTGTTCGCCAGCGGGCCCGTGCCCGGCCCGGTCAACTTGCGTGACGTGCGGCTCGGGCTGCCGATTTGCGAGGATACCTGGACCGACTGGGGTGACTACGAGAACGTCGTCGAATGTTTGGCCGAGACCGGCGCCGAATTTTTGGTCGTGCCGAACGGCTCGCCGTATTGGCGCGGCAAGGCCGACATTAGGCTCAACGTCTCGGTCGCCCGCGTCACCGAAGCGGCGCTGCCGCTGATCTACATCAACCAGGTCGGCGGCCAGGACGAACTGGTATTCGACGGCGCCTCATTCGCGCTCAACGCCGATCGCTCGGTCGCTTTCCAGTTGCCGGCCTTCACCGAAGCGGTGGTGACGACGCGCTGGTCGCGCAGCAATGCGGGCTGGCGCTGCCTGCAAGGCCCGATCGCCGCGGCCGAGGAT
Organism: Xanthobacteraceae bacterium; assembly: GCA_030036975.1. GTDB lineage: Bacteria > Pseudomonadota > Alphaproteobacteria > Rhizobiales > Xanthobacteraceae > BOG-931. Next base: position 1,906 of record JASHSE010000430.1, read on the forward strand.
TCCGACCAGTCCGATTACACCGCCTGCATGCTGGGGCTGCGCGACTATGTCGACAAGAACGGCTTTGCCGGCATCGTGCTCGGCCTGTCCGGCGGTATCGACTCGGCGCTGTGCGCGGCGCTCGCCACCGACGCTCTGGGTGCCGAACGCGTGCGGGCCGTCATGCTGCCGTTTCGCTACACCGCGCAGCAATCGCTCGACGACGCGGCCGCCATCGCCCGCGCGCTCGGCATGCGCTACGACGTGGTGCCGATCGAGAGCGCGGTCAAAGGCCTCGAAAGCACGCTCTCCGGAATTTTTACCGGCACGGCACGCGACGTCACCGAGGAAAATTTGCAGGCGCGCGCCCGCGGCGTCGTGCTGATGGCGATCTCCAACAAGTTCGGCCTGATGGTGGTGACGACCGGCAACAAGTCGGAAATGTCGGTCGGTTACGCCACGCTCTATGGCGACATGAACGGCGGCTTCAATCCGATCAAGGATTTGTACAAGACCGAAGTCTATCGCCTGGCGCGCTTGCGCAATCGCTGGAAGCCGCAAGGCGCGCTCGGGCCCGACGGGCCGGTGATCGTCGAGGACGTGCTCATCCGCGCGCCGAGCGCGGAGCTGCGCGAGAACCAGACCGATCAGGACACGCTGCCGCCTTACGACGTGCTCGATGCTATTTTGCAGCGGCTGGTCGAAGGCGAGGAACCGACTTCCGACATCGTCGCCGCCGGCTTCGACCGCGACACCGTGATGAAGGTCGAGCGCATGCTCTATCTCGCCGAATACAAGCGTCGCCAGGCGGCGCCCGGCGTCAAGGTCACGTTGCGCAATTTCGGCCGCGACCGCCGCTATCCGATCGTCAACCGCTTTCGCGATCCCGGCACGCCGCTGCCTGAGCCGGACCGCGCGCTCGCCGCCGGCGCCGCCATGGCTAAGGCGGGTGCTGCGGATTTTTGATCGATAATTATTTAAGACCCACTACTGCGACA
>JASHSE010000431.1 GCA_030036975.1 Xanthobacteraceae bacterium
TTCCAGGCCCGCCAGCATGCGCAAGGTCGTGGTCTTGCCGCAGCCGGACGGTCCGACCAGCACGACGAATTCCTTGTCGCGGATTTCCAGGTTGACGCTCTTCACCGCGTGGACGTCGTCGTAGAATTTGTTAAGGTTGCGTAACAGCACGCGGGCCATGACTTCACCGTTTAAGACTTCACCGTTGCGGCGTTATCCTTTTACGGAGCCGGTAAGGCCGGCGACGTAATACTCGACGAAGAACGAGTAGATGAAGGCGACCGGGACCGAGCCGAGCAGCGCGCCGGCCATCAGCTGGCCCCAGTAGAACACGTCGCCGCGCACCAGTTCCGAGGTAACGCCGACCGAGACCGTCTTCTGCTCGGCGGACGATAGAAATACCAGCGCGTAGATGAACTCGTTCCACGACAGCGTGAAGGCGAAAATGCCGGCGGAGAGAATGCCCGGCACCGCGATCGGGAAGATGATGTAGAGCATGGCCTTCCAGCGCGTCGCGCCGTCGATGCGCGCGCATTCCTCGAGCTCGCGCGGGATCGCCTTGAAGTAACCCATAAGGAGCCAGGTGCAGAACGGGATCAGAAAGGTCGGGTAGGTCAGGATCAGCGCCCACGGCGTATCGCCGAGCTTGAAGTTGCGGATGATGCTGGCGAGCGGAATGAACAACAGCGTCTGCGGCACCAGATAAGTGATGAAGATGCCGGTGCCCAACGCGCCGCCGCCGGGAAACTTCAGCCGCGACAGCGCGTAGCCGGCAAGCAGTCCGCAGAACAGCGAGATCAAGGTCGAGACGATGGCGATGAACAGCGTGTTCGCCATCCAGCGGATGAACAGGGTCTGCGTCAGCAGATCGACGATGTGGACCAGGGTCGGGTGCGCGGTCCAGAACGGCGCATAATTGGGCGCCATCCACGGCCGGTACAGCTCGCGGTCCGGCCGTACCGACGTCACCAGCATCCAGTAGAACGGGAACAGCAGCCAGAGGATGAATACGCCGAGCGGAATGTAGAAGTAGACCCAACGCCGCCACTTCGCGCCTTCGATCATGGCTCAGTGCACCTCGACCCGGCGGATGTAGAGGAGCTGCACGACCACGATGATGAGCAGGAACGGGAACATGGCGAGCGAAACCGCGGCGCCCTGGCTGAGGAGCCCGGTGCCGACGCCGATCTGATAGGCGTAAGTGGCGAACAGCTGGGTGGCGTTGGCGGGGCCGCCGCCGGTGAGCACGTAGACGAGCTGAAAATCGGCGAAGGTTTGGATCACCGAGAACAGCACCACCACCATGGTGACCGGCAGCAGGAGCGGCCAGGTGACGTGCCAGAAGCGCTGCCACGGCCGGGCGCCGTCGATCGCCGCGGCCTCCTGCAGCTCCGGATTGATGGTCTGCAGCCCGGCGAGCAGGCTGATGGCGTAAAACGGCACGCCGCGCCAGACATTGACGATGATCACCGAGATCAGCGCCAGGTTGGGATCGCCGAGCCAGTTGATGCGGCTGTGGATGAGGCCGAGCTGGAACAGGGTCCAGTTGATGACGCTGAAGGTGGGATCGAACATCCACTTCCAGGCGAAGGTCGACAGCACCGTCGGGATGATGAACGGCAGCAGCACGAAGGCGCGGGTAAACGCCTTGCCGCGGAAATGCCGGTTGAGCAGCAGCGCCAGCCACAGGCCGAGCGCGAGCTTAAACACCGTCGCCACCGCGGTGTAGACGAACGTATTTTGGACCGCGACAAGGAAAATGCTGTCGTGCAGCAAAGCCGTGAAATTCGCCAAGCCGACGAAATGGCCGGGTACGCCGACCGTTGCGTCGGTGACCGACAACCATACGCCCTCGACGAACGGATAGGCGATGAACAGGCCGAGCAGAATAACCGTCGGCAACAGCAGCACGGCGGCGAGCCAGCGCTCGTCCTCAAGCAGCCGCGTGGCCGCGCTGCGTTGCGGCGCTGCCACATAGGCGCGTTGGCTGATGACGTCGCTTACGGCCATCGCCGGTTCCTCCGCGGCCTCGCGCCGGGCACGTTGCCTCGCCTGACGGAACGGGCGCGATCAGGGCGCCCGAAGCCGTGACGGATCATAGCACGGCTCCGTTTATTGTCGTTATGGGTCGCGGGCCGGCCGCTCAGGTGTAAATCTTCTGCAGTTCGCCGGTCGCCCACTTGACTGCATCTTCGGCCGCCATGCCTTGAACCGCTTTGGCGAACATGTCGATGATGATGTACTTGCTCAACGCCTCGGCGGCGTTGCGGTTCGCAGGTCCGGGATAGCCCGCGAAGTTGGCGTTACGGCCGACCAGCCGGAACGGCGCAAGAACCGGATCCTTTTTCCAGAGCGGATCATTCTCCCAGACTTTCGTGCCGCCGACCGTGTAGCCGCTCTGCGAGTCGAACCAGGCTTGATACACCGGCTTCGAGGTGATCCAGGCGAGAAACTTCTTGGCGGCGGCTTGCTGCTTCGAATAGCCCATCAGCATGTTGGTCTGCACCAGCTGGAAGGAGAATTGCCCGGCCGGCCCCTTGGGCAGCGGTGCGTGCAGAATGTCCTGATAGATCGGGGTGCCTTTTTCGGTCTGGTATTTGTCCGGCTCGCGCTTGGCCAACAGGTAGATCGACGCGCCGTTGAGCGTCGAGGAGATCGTTCCGGCTAGGAATGCGCGGTTGTTGCTGGAATCGTCCCAGGCCAGGCCGCCCTCGTCGAAGCAATCCTTCCAGAACGCCACCGCGTATTTGACCGCTTCGACGGTGGCCTTGCTGTCGAGCGCGACCTTCTTGCCGCTCTTGTCGACCTCGGCGCCACCGAACGACCACAGGAACGGATACCAGAAGGTCGGCGGATCGCCGAAGCTGTGGCTGAGCGCCTGCCCGATCGGCTGGCCTTTGGGTTTCAGCTTTTTGCCGAGGGTGCGGTACTCGTCCCAGGTTTCGGGAAATTTGGTGGCGCCGGCGGCCTCGAACCACGATTTGCGATAGGCGTTCGCGGCGCCGATGATGGACCACGGTACGCCGAGCCATTTTTTGCCGTCATTGGCGACCGCCGTCGATTCCGCATAAAAGCCGCCCTGATCCTTGCCGATCTTGTCGGCGATGTCGCTCACGTCGACGACGCTGGCGGCATAAAGCTGCGGCCAATTGTTGAGCGCGCAGATCACATCCGGACCGGTGCCCGACTGGATCGCCGCGGTGGTGCGGGCCTGAATGTCGTTGCCGTTGATCATCTCGATATTGAGCGTGATGCCGAGGTCCTTGGCGGCCTGCGGAATGATTTTGTCGCGCAACAGCTGGTCGGAGCTGGGAACGAAGTCGTTCCAGCGCAGCCAATGCACCGTGGCGCCCTGCGCGTAAGCGGGCGCGCGCCCGGTTGCGAGAATGGCGGCAAGGCCGCCAGTTGCAGCCGCGCCCGTCCCGGCAGCCGAGAGCTTGAGAAATTTGCGCCGATGAATCCGAGCCATCGTGTTCCTCCCTGATTGGGTAAACATTATTGACGTTTTTGCTGGTCGCTGGAAGACGTCCTTAGCACAGTTTACCGGCGAGCGCTTGCGCACAAAACGACGCAATTTCTGGGGGTTTGGTGGTTCAGTAAATCGCTGCACCAGTCCGCTCATTCCCGAGCAAGCGGGAATCCAGAACTGGGTCCCCGCTTTCGCGGGGACGAGCGGATACTGAAAGTCGCCCCTCATGGCATCGGGTGGCCGGCGCCGTGCTCGTGGGCGCGGCGGACGATCAGGTCGGCGAACGCGATGTCTTCGAGCGCGATGCCGAGCGATTTGAACAGCGTGATGTCGGCGGGGCCGCGGCGGCCGGGCGCCTTTCCGGTGAGGACGTCGCCCAGTTCGGCGATGTCCTGCCATTTCAGCCGGCCGGCGGCGACCAGATCGTGGTATTCGCCGGCTTCAAGGCGCGCCTGCGCCAAGTGATCGGTGGCGCGCACGGTGGCGCGCAGCACCGTCTCGGCGTCGACCTCGCGCCGCTCTGCCGCATTGGCGCCGGCGGCGTTGACGTGGACGCCGGATTTGAGCCAGTTGGCGCGCAGCACCGGCTCGGCCGATTTGGTGATGGTGACGACGACGTCGGCGTCGCCGATGGCGGCCTCGGCGGAGGTTACCGGCTTTGCCGCTACCTGCAGCGTGCGCTCGATCGCGCTGGCAAATGTCTCGCGATGCTCCGTGGTGCGGGCGAACACCCGCACCGTCTCGATCTTGCGCACCGCGCACACCGCGGCGACCTGCGTCAAGGCCTGGCGTCCGGCGCCGATCACGCCGAGCGTGCGCGCCTGCGGATTGGCAAGGAGCTTGGTGGCAACGCCGCTCGCCGCGCCGGTGCGCATGCGGCCGAGATGATCGGCCTCGATCATCCCCTTGAGACTACCGTCGCGCGACGAATAGATGAGCACGTGAAAACGTCCGCCGCCGGCGCCGTAATACGCTTTCAGTCCGAAAATGTCCGCAGCGCCCCAGGCGGCGCCCATCAGATTGAAGCTGCCCTTGCCGATGCGGGCGCGCTGGCGCGGCAGGTTGACGGTCGTCGGATCGGGCCAGGTGTTGAACAACATTTCGAGCGCGGCGATCGCGTCTTTCACGCCGACCAGCCGCTGCACGTCGTCTTCGGTGAGATAAAGCGGCCCTTTGTTCGCGGGCCCGACTTTGCGTTTGTTTGTCGCCGCTTTGCCTTTAGTTCTGCTCGCGGCTTTGGTCTTGGCTTTGCCCTTACGCGAAGCTTTGGCCATGACGCGTGATCGCCCTCACACTGTAGCCCGCATGAGCGAAGCGACATGCGGGAACGGCCGAGCCGCGCAACGATCCATCTCGGATGTCGCTTCGCTCATCCGGGCTACGATCGATCACATCCCCGCATTGAGCACGTCGGCGATCCAATCCCACATGTAATGCACCCCGATGGTGGGATTGTCCACCTGACAATGATGAAAGCCGCCTTCCTGGCGGGTAAAGACTTTCAGCGCTTTCTGTTTGGAGCCGACCGCGGCGAACAGTTTTTCGGCCGTGGCGAGCGGAATCTGTTCGTCGCCTTCGCCGTGCAGCAGGAGAAACGGGCACGTCATCTTCTGCACGATGCCGTCGAGGCGAAAACCTTCCAGCTTTTGCAGCGCGGCGGCGCGGTCGGAGACCCCGAGCACCCATTGCAAATGCTCCGGCGGCACCGAGAGCGACAGCACCTTGCCGGAATCGAGCGCCTCGAGGCGGCGCGCCCATACCTCGTGATAGTCCCATTGCGCGCCCCAGGCGACGCAGCAGGCGAAGCGCTGCTCGAGCGACGCCGCGCGCGGCGCATAATAGCCGCCGAGACTGAGCGCCATGATGCCGATGCGCTTGGCGTCGAACTCGCCGCGGCCGGCGAGGTAGTCGTAAACCGGCGTGGCGTAGCGCTCGGTCTCGGCGATCAGCGGCAGATTGCGGAAGCGCACGCTCTCGCCATTGCCCGGGCCGTCGACGATCAGGCAGCCGACGCCGCGGGCGGCGAGGTCGGGCACGCCGTAGCCGTATTGCAGCTCCTTGGTGACGTCGAAGCCGTCGAAGAACACCATCGCCGGCGCCGGGCGGCCACGCGTTGCTTCCGGGTCCGGATGCACCAGCAGCGCCGGCAGGGTCGCGGTCTCATAAGGAATTTCGACCGGCTCGATGCGCGGCCGGCGGATGATGCCGGCGGCTTCCTTAAACAGCGCCACGGATTTGGCGTAGACGTCCATACTGCGCTGCGAGCGTGGATGAATGAAGCGCTCGCCGGTCTGGTAATAGCGCGAGGCGCGGACGAAGCAGGACGCGGCGGTGAGCTTGTGGCCGGCGCGCCCGGCGTCGCGGCCGCGCGCCTCGATCTTCTCACCCATGCGACTCCACTCCTCGAACCACGCCGTGTCGTCGCCGACCTTGTCGACAAGCGCGCGGCCGACGCGGTTGACCTCGTCGATATCGACGCCGGTCCACGGCGCGCCGCCGAGGCAGATCAACAGGCCCATCGACCAGCGATAGTTGGTCGGGAAATAGAGGAAGGCGGGATCGTCTTTATGTGGGGCGGGCATGGCGGTCCTGGGCGTCGGGAGGGTCTATGAGGCTGACTTGATCGCGGCGCGCCGTCGATCGCGGCTTGAGGATGCGCTTTGTCGTTCCGGAGTTTATCAGTTCGCAGGCGAGTGTCCTACCGCCAGCGGCTGAAGCGGTGCTCGGCGCGGCGCACGATCTCGTTGAGCACGATCGCCATCGCCGCCAGCATGGCGATCAGGCCAAACAGTTTGGCCGGCTGGAAATTTTCCGTGAACATGGTGGTGAAGTAGCCGATGCCGGCGGTGGAGACGTAAAGCTCGGCGAGCAGCACGCCCAACAGCACCCCGCTCAAGCCGAGCCGCATGCCGGCAAAAAAGCTCGGGATCATGTGCGGGAAGATCACCCAGCGCAGGATGTGCCGCCGGCTCGCGCCCATCGAGCGGGCGCTGATAAGCAGGATCGGCTTTAGGCCCTGCACGCCGGCGACCACGGTGACGATGATCGGGAAGATGCCGTGCGCCACGCCGAACGCGATTTTCGACGCCGGACCGATGCCGAAGAACAGGATGAACAGCGGCAGAAAAGTGACTTTCGGCATGCCGTAGACCAACAGCACGATCGGCATGAAGCTGCGGCGGGCAAACGGCTGCAAGCCGAGGGCGAGCCCGAGCGGCAGGCCGGCCGCGACCGCAATGGCGAAGCCCACGGCGAGCTCGAAAAAGGTCAGCCGCAACGCGTTCGGTATGCCTTCGGTGTGCAGCACGGCGCCGAGCGAAGCGAACACGCGCGACGGCGGGCTGATGAACAGCGGATCCATGAAGAAGCGTGCGGCGATCTCCCAGGCGAGCAGGATGACAATGACGGCACCGAGCCGCACGATGCCGGGATGGCGGAGGAGAAATGTTCGCGCTGCTTTCATCCGCTCATCGCCGCGCAAGCGGGAATCCAGGGCTGGGTTCCCGCCTTCGCGGGGACGAGCGGTTGTTGCGACCCCACGCGATTGGATCGACGTCATTCGCGCCGCCTGCCGCGCGCTTCGAGATGCGAGACCAGGCCGTTGAGCAGCACGGTGATCGCCACGACGAAGGCGATGTAGGCGAACATCCGTGCCATCTCCATGCTCTCGGCAAGCTGCACGATGTGATGGCCGAGCCCGGCGAGCGAAGCGATGGTTTCGCTGCCCAGGATCGCGAGCAGCGCCACGGTAAACCCGATGCGCAGCCCGGTAAGAATCACCGGCAGCGCCGCCGGCACCAGGACATAGCGGAACAGCTGGTAATCCGAAGCGCCCATCGAGCGCGCTGCGGTGATCAGGCTGCGGTCGACATTGCCGAAGCCGGCGATGGTCGCGAGCACGACGGGAAAGAAGCTGATGGTCGTGCCGAGCGCGATCTTCGACGCCGGGCCGAGGCCGAAGAACAGCACATAAAGCGGCAACAGCAGAATGATCGGGATCGAATAGAGGCCGGCAAACAGCGGCTCGAAGACGCGGCTCCAATAGCGCGAGCGGCTGACGAAGAAGCCGACCAGCATGCCGGACGTCATTGCCAGCAGGAAGGCGGCGACGAACTCGGTCGCGGTCACGCGCAGGTCGGGCAGAAACTGGCCGGTCTTCAAGACGTCGACCAATTGATGAAACACCGCAACCGGATTCGGCAGCAAGAGGTGATTGACGCCCCAAAAATTGGTCGCCGCGTACCACAACGCCAACAGAGCGAGCAGAAAGCCGATCTGCACCGCGCGGCTGGCGAGCCGCTCCATGGCCTCGCGGCGCCGTGCCATCACGGCGCCCCGCCGTTGGCGCCGCGGCGCCCGCGCGGCGCGTCCGACCCCACGGCTTTGCGGATTTCGTCGTGCAGCAGGGCATAGAGCTCGTTGCGCAGCGCGGTGAATTTTTCCGACGTGACGAAGGCCGGATTGCGCGGATGCGGCTCGTCGATGCGAATGATCTTCTTCACCGTGCCGGGCCGCGCCGAGAACACCGCGACGCGGTCGGCCAAGAACACCGCCTCGCCGAGGCTGTGGGTGACGAACACGATGGTCTTCTCGGTGCGCGCCAGCAGCACCGACAGATCCTCGCCGAGGATCATGCGGGTCTGCTCGTCGAGTGCGCCGAAAGGCTCGTCCATCAACAGGATGCCGGTCTGCAGCGACAGCGCCCGCGCCAGCGACGCGCGCTGGCGCATGCCGCCCGAGAGCTGCGCCGGATAATGGTCGGCGAATTCGGCAAGGCCGACCGCTTGCAACGATTGTTGCGCGCGCGCGGCATGCTCGGCTTTCGGCACGCCCTGGAACAGCATGCCGAGGCGGACGTTCTCGTCGACCGTATTCCACGGAAACAGCGCGTTCTCCTGGAAGATGTAGGCGATGTCGTGCGGCATCGGGCCATGCACCGGCTTGCCGGCGACCTCCACGGTGCCGCTGGTCGGCGCCAGTAAGCCGCCGATGACGTTGAGCAGCGTGCTCTTGCCGCAACCGCTCGGCCCGATCAGGCACAACAGCTCGCCACGCACGATGTCGAGCGAGGTGTCGGCCAGCGCGCGGATGTGGCGCGCCTCGCCCACCTCGCCGAACTGGTGGCCGACGCTCCTGATGCGGATTGCGACTTCGCCGGTGCTCATTTTGAAAAGAACGCGCGGCAAATTACAAACGCCGGCTTGGCCGGCAATGGCTGTGCTATTGGCCGCTTCCCCTCTTGGGCGCCGATCTTAGCGCATTTCGCCGCTGCGCGGTCGCCGCTTCGTCAAGCGTCAAATCGTCCCTGAGCACGACGCCGTAGGTCTCGCCGGCAACGCGGCGGGAGACTAATTGCTCGATCACGTCGTTGCGTACCGACGCGGCGTCGCGCTCGAGCGGATCGCCCCAGCCGCCGCCACCGCCGGTGCGCACGATCACCTCGGCGTCGACCGGTACCGGGTAGTGCGGCGCCTCCATGGAGCGGAAATCGTTCTCGCCCGGCAACCGCAACAGAAAGTCGCCATGGCTGCCCGGGGTGCCACCCCACAAGCCCCAGGGTGGACATTGTTCGCGCCGCGGATGATCGAAATTCCAGCGGCCATCGACCAGATTGCGCACGCAGGTATCGAGGCCGAGCCCGCCGCGATGCTTGCCGGCGCCGCCCGAGTCGGTGCGTAGCGCCCGG
>JASHSE010000432.1 GCA_030036975.1 Xanthobacteraceae bacterium
GCTCGGCCCCGGAATGACGAAAGCCATCATGCCCAGCGCTCGTGATTTTTTCCTCGGCCCCTGGCGCGCCGTCAGCGTGCTCGGCGTGACCGAGATTTTGTCCTGGGGCGCGATGTTCTATCCGCCGGTGCTCACCGTGCCGTTGATCGCTGCCGATCACGGCTGGTCGAAGGCGTTCGCGATGGGCGGCTTTTCTGTGGGCCTGTTGGTCGGCGGCCTGGTGTCGCGATATGTCGGCGCACTGATCGACCGCTGCGGTGGCCACGTGGTCATGCCGTACGGTTCGTTGATCGGTGCCGCCGGACTTTTGGGCCTCGTCTATGCGCCGAATGCGCTCGTCTATTACGCGGCGTGGACGGTCCTCGGCGTCGCCATGGCGGCCGCACTCTACGATCCGGCGTTCGCGACGCTGGGCCGCATTTTCGGCAAAGAGGCGCGGGCGCCGATCACGGCGCTGACGCTTGCCGGCGGCTTTGCCTCGACCGTGAGCTGGCCGGTCACCCAGGTTCTGATCGATCATGTCGGCTGGCGCGGCGCTTATCTGGTCTATGCGGCGTTATTGGCCTTGCTCGCGGCGCCATTGCACGCCTTGGCGCTGCCGCGGCAGCGCGCGCCGCACGTTACCCGCGAAGCCGATCGCGAGCCGGAAGGCTTGCCGCGGACCAAGCCGGTCGCGCCGCTGCCAGCCTATGGCATCGTCTACGTGCTGGTTGCCGCCGCATTTTCCGCCTACGCCTTCGTGCCCTCGGCGCTCTCGGCGCAGCTTTTGGCGATCTTCGAGCGTTTCGGCCTGACGCCGGCGACCGTCGTCGCCATCGGCATGTTGTTCGGCCCGGCGCAGGTGCTGGCGCGCCTATGCGAACTCGCCTTCGGCGCCAATCTGCATCCGTTATGGACCGCGCGGCTCGCCATCGCCTTGCTGGTCGCGGGGTTCATGCTGCTGGTGTTGTTGCCGTTTTCCGCGCCGCTCGCTGCCGGCTTCGCGGTGCTGTACGGCATGGCCAACGGGCTGATGACCATCGCGCGCGGCACCGTGCCGCTGGCGCTGTTCGGCGCTACGGGCTACGGCCACTTGATCGGGCGCATCGCCGGACCGTTTCTGTTGGTGCAGGCCGCGGCGCCGGTATGCTTGTCGTTCGTCGCCGAGCGCACCTCGGATGCCGCCGGCCTTGCGCTGGTGGCGGCATTCGCCGCAGTGGCGCTTGCGTGTTTCGCCGCGATCCGGCAGCCGGGTAGAGGAGCGAGTAGCGAGTAGCGAGTAGCGAATGGTGCTCGCACTATTCCCTATTCGCCATTCGCTATTTCGCCACTCGCTATTTCTCCATGCGCCGACTGCCGAACATGGCATCAACCTCGTCCTGGCTGGCGTGGCCCGTATCGCCTTCCAGGCGCGGACCGTGCAAGGCATTGGCGCCGCAGCGCGGCGCGCTGGCCGAGGCGGTTGTGATCTCGTCGAGCACGCGCGCGATGTGATCTTCGACGAAGTCGATCGTCGCCAAAACCTTGGCGACGCGCTGACCGATCAGGTCCTGAAAATTGCATGCCTCGAAGATTTGGATCACCAGGTCCTGGATGTCCTGGGCCAAACCCTGCTCGATCCGGCCGTCAAGCGCGGCGGCGAGATTGTTGGCGGTGACGTCGATCTCTTCGGCGGCGGCGAGGATCTTTTGCGTCGCGCGTTCGCTGCCCTGGACCACCGCGTTGAGCTCATGGGCGATGCGCGGCATTGCCTTGGGGGCCGTGCCGCTGGAGCCGGCCGCAGCGTCCGCTTCGCCGACCTTGGCTCCGTTGCCGCCCCGGATCGCGCCGGCGATCAGATTGAGCTGGCTGCTCAGCCGGCTGGCGTCGCGAGGCGCTGCGGCGTCGGCCGGCAGCGGCGGCGCCGATGCTGCAAGCGCGGCGCGCAGCTCACGCAGTTCGCGCACGATTTCGGCGTAGTGCGGTCCGCCTTCGGCGGTTTCGCCGCTCGGCTGGAGCCTCGCCGCATTCGTCTGTTCGATTCGGAAAACCTTGCGCGGCTCCGCCATCCGACACCTGTCAGCGCTCCCCTCCCGCCGACACACTAGGGTTGCACCGATTAATATGGCGTTCATGGCGCACGCTCGGTCATGAATGCCGGCCTGCGCGAGGTGCAGCAGGAGAGGTCTGGTTAACCATGAGGCCCCGCGATTGACGCAAAATAAACCGTAACGTGATGAACAATCCGCCAAGACCGCTGCCGCTGCGGCGGTGTGGAAAAAATTTACCAAACAATCGCGGTTTTCGCCTGTACTCGTCAGGCACGGAGAAAGCGTTCCCTTGTTCGCGCGCCGCAAGCGCGCGCCCGTATCGAGTAATCCCCGTCGAGTAAAGAGTACAGAGCAATGCGGCGTATCTGCATGTCGGCGCTCGTTGTGAGCGCGTGTGTCGTTCCGGCTTTGGCCGATCCGTTACAAATCGCACCCGAAACCTATAACGCGGCACAGCCGCAGCCGGCGTCCGCCGCGCCGCCTTCGGCAGGGCGAAGTAACGCCGCTGCGCAGCCCAATCTCGGCGGTGGCTTCATCGAATTTCTGTTCCGCGGCGCGGGCGAAGCGGCTTCGGCTGCGCCAAGCTACCGCGCCCTGGCCGAAGCGCAAGCACCTGCCGAGCAACACCAAGCGAGCTTTGCGGTCGACGATCCGACTGACGCCGATGCCAATTGGGTTGAGGCGCAACATCCACCGGTCGATCCGAAATACGATCGCCAGGTCGTAGCTTACCAGGGCAAGGAGCCGCCCGGCACGATCGTGATCGATACGCCGAACAAATTTCTTTATCTGGTGGAGGACGGCGGCAAGGCGCTGCGCTACGGCATCGGCGTCGGCCGCCCGGGCTTCACCTGGGCCGGCGTAAAGACCATCACCGCCAAGCGCGAATGGCCTGATTGGCGGCCGCCCGACGCGATGCTCAAGCGGCAGCCGGAACTGCCGCGCTTCATGGCCGGCGGTGAGGAAAACCCGCTCGGCGCGCGGGCGATGTATCTCGGCACCACCGATTACCGCATCCACGGCTCGAACGAGCCGTGGACCATCGGCCACAACGTGTCCTCAGGCTGCATCCGGCTGCGCAATGCCGACGTCATCGACCTCTACAATCGCGTCAAGGTCGGCACCAAGGTCGTGGTGATGTGAGGTTCCGTAGCCTTGATTGCGCGCAGCGCAATCCAGGAAGATTCGTTGATTTGCGCGCCGCTCCCGGATTTCGCTGCCGCTCAATCCGGGCTACGACAAAGTCACGCCGTGCGCGGCGAGGAGTTGCGGAAATCCGTCGTCCAAAAAGAACGCGTATTCGCGTTCGCGCAGATCGGTCAGCGGATCGAGCCTGATCAGCTCGGCGTCGACTTTGCCCGGGTGGCACATGACGACGCCGCCGTCGGGCAGGCGGTCGAGAAATTTCGGAAACAGTTTGGCGAAATCGGCATTGG